>NZ_JBSFNF010000021.1:92045-126294 GCF_053586955.1 Nocardia sp. NPDC003726
AGGCGGCAGCGGAGTGTGACCACGCAGGGCCCCGCTCGTGCCGGAATGGAAACAGCATGAGCGCCGGTACCGGTGCGCGCGCTGTCGAATTCGATGACAGCGGCTTGGAGACGTGGTCGGACGAGGAACGTTTCGAGGTCACGGCCGACCGGATAGCGCAGTACGCCGCCGCCACGAACGATCCGATCGCCGCGCACCTGGCCGGTACGGTGGCCGGGCCGGTCTTCGCGATCGTCCCGGTCTTCGAGGCCATGATGATGCCCGTCATCGATGTCGCGCCGATGGACATCTTCGGCCGGGTCGTGCACGGAGAGCAGGACTTCCACTTCCACCGCGCGATCCGTCCCGGCGACCGGCTGGTGTCGCGCGCCAAGGCGATCGGCTACACCAGCCGCCCCAACGGCACGACCATCACCATCCGCATCGAATGCCGCACCGAGGCGGGGGAACCGGTCAACGACCAGTACCTCACCGCCTTCTTCCGCAACATCGACGCGGGCCGGACGGTCGGTGCCGCCGCTCCGGCGCACAAATTCGACGAACGGCTGCGCGAACAGGATCCGGTTGCTGTCGTGGCGCAGCACGTGGACCACGACCAAACCTTCCGCTACGCGCCCGCCTCGGGCGACCCCGTGCCGCTGCACCTGGACGAGCAGGTCGCCAAGGACGCCGGATTGCCCGGCATCATCGCGCACGGGCTGTGCACCATGGCGTTCGCGTCCTGGGCGGTGCTCACCGAGGTCGCGGAGTCGGACGTGCACCGGCTCCGGCGATTCGCGGTGCGCTTCGCCAAGCTGGTCTTCCCCGGTGACGATCTGGAGACCCGCATCTGGAAGGCGGAATCCGCCGACGGCGTCACCCGCTACGCCTTCGAGACCGTGCGCGGCGACGATGTCGTGCTCAGCGACGGACTGGCCGAGATCGCCGACTGACCAGCGCGGCGGCACGATGTCCGCCGCTTCACTTCGCCGGATTCGGCACGAATGCAGGAGACAACACATGGGCGTACTGGACGGACGGGTCGCCGTCATCACCGGTGCGGGCCGCGGCATCGGCCGCGAGCACGCATTGCTGTTCGCGAAGGAAGGCGCCGCCGTGGTCGTCAACGATCTCGGCGGCAGCAACGCGGGCGAGGGGACCGACGCCGGGCCCGCCCAGGAAGTGGTGCGCGAGATCGTCGCCGCGGGCGGCGAAGCGGTGGCCAACACCGACGACGTCGCCACCTGGGACGGGGCGCAGAAGCTGGTCGAACAGGCGGTCACGGAGTTCGGCTGCCTCGACGTCGTGGTGAACAACGCGGGCATCCTGCGGGACGCGTTCATCGCGGGCATGGACGAGGCGCAGTGGGATGCGGTGATCGCCGTGCATCTGAAGGGCCACGCCGCGGTGCTGCACCACGCCGCCGCGTACTGGAAGCAGCAGTCCAAGGCGGGTGACCAGCCGAAAGCCGCCGTGATCAACACCGCGTCGGCGTCGGGCACCACCCTGCCCAACCCGGGCCAGGCCAACTACGGCGCCGCCAAGGCCGCGATCGCCGCGCTGACCTTGGTGGCCGCCGACGAGCTCGCGCGCTACGGCGTGCGGGTCAACGCGATCGCGCCGATCGCGCGCACCCGGCTCACTCTCGCCACTCCCGGCATGGGGGAGATGCTGGCGGCCGAGGCGGAGGCGTCGGAGGGCGGGTTCGACGCCTTCGCCCCGGCCAATATCGCTCCGCTGGTCGCCTACCTGGCCGCCGCGGACTGCCCGATCACGGGCAAGGTGTTCGCGGTGCAGGGCGGCGCGATCTCCGAGCTGGCCGGTTGGCACGATGTGAAGACCATCGAGACCGAGGGGCCATGGCTGATCGACGACATCGCGGCCCGGCTACCCTGACCTCGGGGAATGTGAGGAGAACGACGATGTTCGAATGGTCTGAGACCGATGTGATGATCCGCGATGCCGTGCGGGCGTTCATCGACAGGGAGATCCGCCCGAACCTGGACGCGCTCGACAGCGGGGAACTGCCGCCGTACCCCGTCATCCGGAAGTTGTTCCGGGAGTTCGGGATCGACGCGATGGGCGGCGAGGCCGTGCAGAAGATGCTGGCGCGGGAAGCGGCGCGCGAGACCGCGGAGGCGGAACAGAAGCCGAAGTCCTCGGGGGCGAGTCCGTTCGGCGGACAGGAATCGCTGATGGCGGTGCTCATCGGGGAGTTGTCCGGGGTGTGCATGGGGCTGGTCTCGGCGATGGGGGTGAGCATCGGCCTCGGCGCGACCACCATCATGTCGCGGGGCACGCTGGCGCAGAAGCAGCGCTGGCTGGAGGACATCGTCACCATGCGGAAGGTCGCGTCCTGGGCGATCACCGAACCGGACTCCGGTTCCGACGCGTTCGGCGGCATGAAGACCTACGTCAAGCGCGACGGCGAGGATTACCTGCTCAACGGCCAGAAGACCTTCATCACCAACGGTCCCTACGCCGACGTGATGATCGTCTACGCGAAGCTCGACGACGGCGCGGGCGGCGACAAGCGCGACCGCAAGGTGCTCGCCTTCGTGCTCGACAAGGGCATGCCCGGTCTCACCCAGGGCAAGCCGTTCAAGAAGATGGGCCTGCACTCCTCGCCGACGGGTGAGCTGTTCTTCGACAACGTGCGCGTCGGCCGGGACCGGTTGCTCGGCGAGACCGAGGAGCACAAGGGCGGCGACGGCCGGGAGAGCGCGCGGTCCAGCTTCACCGCCGAACGCGTCGGCGTTGCCTTCATGGCGCTGGGCATCATCAACGAGTGCCACCGGCTGTGCGTGGACTACGCCAAGCACCGCAAGCTCTGGGGCCAGGAGATCGGGCGATTCCAGCTGGTCCAGCTGAAGCTGGCGAAGATGGAGATCGCGCGGATCAACGTGCAGAACATGGTGTTCAACACGCTGGAGCGGGGCAGGGCTGGCAAGCCCCCGACCCTGGCGGAGGCGTCCGCGATGAAGCTGTACGCCTCCGAGGCGGCCACCGAGGTGGCCATGGAAGCGGTGCAGCTGTTCGGCGGCAACGGCTACATGACCGAGTACCGAGTGGAGCAACTCGCCCGCGACGCCAAGTCGCTGATGATCTACGCGGGCAGCAACGAGATCCAGGTGACCCATATCGCGAAAGGTCTTCTGGCGCAGTAGTTCTCCGCGCGGCCGGGGTCGCGTACCACCGTCCCGCTTACGCGTTCGGAGCCGACCGAGACGGAGCCTTGTCGGTCGCGACCCGGCTGCCCGCTGCCTCGGCGGTCGGCCGGAGCGGCCTCGTCGGCCGCCGTTGCCGCCTGATCACGTCGGCCGCCCGGAGAAACGCCCGGGGGCAGGCGAGTGGTCGGCCGAGCCGACAACCGGCCTCTATGGACTGCGCGCGCCTGATCGCGGGGTTCGGTACCGACGCGCCCAGCGCACCCCCACTACGTCTTTCGAGCGAAGCGAGACCGAGCCTGTTCCGTTCGCGGCCCGGCTCGCGTCCGAGTGACCGCCGTGTCCGCGACGAAGTCGCCAGCGGCGGTCACTCGGACGCGAGCCACAAAGGGGCCGCGAACACGCCGCGCCGAAGGCGCGACCAAACTACACAGCCCGCAGCCGCGTCCGGCTGGCGTAGACGTGTTCGGCGATGAGGGTGGCGATGCGGTCGGGTGCTTCCAGCATCGGAACGTGGCCGACGCCGTTGACCAGGATGCGGTCGGCGGACTCGGGCAGTTCCTTCAGGTAGCGCCGTGCGTAGACGCGGTTGGGGATGACCCGGTCGTATTCCGACAGCAGCAGCCGGACCGGCGTCCGCAAGGTGGACAGGTCCGCCTGTGCGGGCGCGCGCATCGCGCCGAGGATCATCGGCACCATCGCCGGGCAGTGCAGCGCGGCGGCGAGCGCGGCCGCGGCGTCGCGCCGGGATACCGCCGCGGCCTGCTTGCTCAACGCGAGCAAGGCGACCCGCTGGGCGAGCGGGTTGCCGATGGCGAATCCGCCCATGCGCTTGCCGATCTGGACGAGCGGTATCAGGGAGAGGAATTTCAGGTTGATCCGCCACTGGGTCAGCGAGGGCGCGTGCCAGCCGCCGGCGGGCGCGATGAGGGTCAAGGTGCGGGCGCGTCCGCGGCGCGCGAGTTCGACGCCGACCAGCCCGCCGAGCGAGTTGCCCGCGATATGGCAGGTGCGCCAACCCAGTTCGTCGAGCTGTTCGCAGATCCGGTCGGCCAGCGACTGCACATCGACCGACGGACCTCCGGTGGGCGCGCCGCCCCAGTGCCCCGCGAACGCGGGCGCGAACACCTCGCAGTGCGTCGACAGCCGCGCCGCCGTCTGCTCCCAGCAGTGCGGCGACATCATGAATCCGTGCAGCAACAGCAGGGGATCGCCGGATCCCACGTGCAATGCCTTGATCGGCTGGGGCGGTTTCGCCCGGGTGGATCCGCGCGTGACGGCGGAGGAGGACTGGGAGGTGTCGGACGACATCGTCATCACCCCTTCCTGGACGGCAGTGTCCAAGGGACTTCATCTGACCAGCATTGTACGGTCGTGGAGTGCCGTATATCTCGACAGTGAACGTGAACGGTGTCCGCGCGGCCGCGGGTAAGGGCTTGCTCGCCTGGCTCGCGGCCACCGAGGCGGACATCGTCTGCGTGCAGGAGACCCGCGCCACCGACGAGCAGGTCGCGGCCGCGCTGGCGCCCGCACTGGACGCGGGATGGCAGCTGTCGCACGCCGAGCCGGAGTCCAAGGGCCGCGCCGGTGTCGGCATCCTGTCCCGGCGGGCGCCCAGCGCGGTCCGAGTAGGCTTCGGCAGCAGCGAGTTCGCGGCGGCGGGCCGCTATCTCGAGGCCGATTTCGACGACGTCACCGTGGCCAGCGTCTATGTGCACTCCGGTGACGCGGGCACGGTGCGCCAGGACGAGAAGTATCGCTTCATGGCCGAACTCGGCGCCTATCTCACCGCGCGGACCGGCGATTTCGTGGTCGCCGGGGACTGGAACATCGCGCACACCGAGCGCGACCTGAAGAACTGGAAGGGCAACCTGAAGTCGGCCGGGTTCCTGCCGCAGGAGCGGGCGTGGATCGATGAGCTGCTGGCCGCCGGATACGTCGACGTGGTGCGGCAGTTGCACCCGGAGGGCGACGGTCCCTACAGCTGGTGGTCCTACCGCGGCCGCGCCTTCGACAACGACAGCGGCTGGCGCATCGACTATCACCTCGCTCGAGGTGATCTCGCCGCCCGTGCCAAGGACGCGGTGGTCGAGCGTGCCGCCTCCTACGATCAGCGCTGGTCCGACCACGCTCCGGTCACGGTGCAGTACCGATGAGCCGGTCGATCAAGCGCGGCATCGGCCTGCTCGGCGCGGTGGCCTTGGTGGTGCTCGCCGCGGTGCTCGCGTTGTACGACGGTGGCGATACCACCACGTCCGCTCCGGCGAGTCGCGCGACCACCGCCGCGACGAGCACGGTCACCCCGACCAGCGCGGCGCCGCGCGGTGGGGACAGCGCGTCGCCGGTCACCCAGGCCGCCGGTGTGCCGGAACGCGCGTACGCCACGTTGCGGGAGATCGATGCGGGCCGGTGGCCGGATTCGGCGAACGCCCCCGGCACCAAAGGGGGCGAGCGATGGATGAACCGGGGTGGCGACCTGCCCGCCACCGATGGCTCCGGTAAACCGATCACCTATCAGGAATGGGACGTCAATCCCAAGCAGTCCGGCCGATCCCGCGACGCCGAACGCATCGTCACCGGCAGCGACGGTTCGGCCTGGTACACCGGCGACCACTACAAGACCTTCACGAGGATGCGCTGATGACAAAGACCGTCACGCTGTCGCAGTTCCTTGCCCGCCCCGACGCCGACGACGCGCCGCCCAGCCCCGAACTCGCCCCGCCGCGCGTCACCTTCGGCACCCTCGCCGTCGACGCCGCCGATTTCAGCGGGGTGCGGGACAAGGCGCCCTCCGGATACCTGGTGCGCGAGTTGCGCGGCGCGAAGATGCCCACCACCGCCCGGCTCTTCGACGAGTTCGCCGCCGCGTTCCAGTTCCCGTACTACTTCGGCGAGAACAAGGACGCGTTCGACGAATGCCTGCGCGACCTGGACGATTTTCTCGGCGAAGGGGCCGGATACGTTGCCGTGGTGCGTGATTCGGCCGGATTGCTCGCCGAGGAGCCGATCGAGCGCGACTGGTTCGCCGAGGCCATGCGCGACTGCGCGGCCTACTGGTCGCGGCGGGACGTGCTCTTCCGGGTGGTGCTGCAAGGCGACGCGCCCGATTTGGAAGACGTGTCCCTGCGCCTGTGATCGGGGCTGTTACCGCAGTTTCTCGGCCAGGTCCTCGCCGAGCAGGACGAACACGTCGACGGTCTGCTCGATCAACTCCTCGCGGGTGAGGTCCAGGTCGCCGTGCAGCCAGGCGGTCAGCGTCTGCACCAGGCCCCCGACCAGGTACAGCGCCCGGAAGTCGACCACCGCGGCCGGTGCCGAGTCGGACATCCGATAGAAGTCCGTGCCCTCCGTGGCCACCATCCGCGCGAACGCTCGCACCGTCTCGGTGGTTCGGGTCCGTAGTTCCGGCGTCGCCATGCCCGCGATCAGGGCCGCTTTCGCCTTGCGCGGGTCGTCGGTGAGCAGGTGCACGCCCGCGGTGATCGCGGCGTGCGCGGTCGCGCGCGTGTCCGTGGCGGCGGTGCGGACGGCGGCGAGGATGGCCGCGGCCAGTTCCGTGGCGATCCCGTCGATCAGGGCGGTGAGCACGGCGTCGCGACTGTCGAAGTTCTCGTAGTAGTACCGCTCGTTGAGACCGGCCCGCGCGCACAACCCCGACACGGTCAGCTTCCCCAGCCCTTCCGTGCCGATGATCTCGAGCGCGGCCTCCAGCAACGCCGCACGCCGCTGCGCCCGGCGCTCCTCGGCGGAAACACCCCCATAGGTCCGTTGCGCCGTCACCCTTCGATTCTTACAGGTACGCCGAAGCCGGTGCCCCCGATCGTCGCGCACGCCGGTTCCCCGGCGTATGCGGCGGTCGGTAGCGCTTAAGACTCGGCCACTGAGACCGAGCATGCGAACACGCCGCCACGCAGTCGCGGCCGAACACAGCAATTTGGACACAGCTATTGCCAGAATTCGTCGTTCTGGTGGATGCTATTGCCAGATGTTCTCGACGAGGAGGCGGTCATGTCCGAGCCCGGCTATTTCAGTGACCACTCGATGGTCCGGCGGGTGATGACCAAGCGGGCGGTGGGGCTGACCTACGGTGTGCGGGCTCTGGTGATCGGCGCGGTCGATCCGCTGCTCTACGTCGGCACGGCCGAGAACACCGAGCACCGCATGACGCCCTACACCCGGCTGGCGCTGACCGGCCGTCTGTTCGAAGCGGTGTTCCTCGGCAGCAAGGCCGAGGCCGATCGCGCGCTGGCGTTCACCAGGAAACGGCACGTCAAGGTGCGTGGGGCGCTGCCGGAGGACGCCGGTGCCCACCACCCGGCGGGCACCGAGTACTCCGCGCTCGATCCGCACCTGATGTTCATGACGATGGCCTTCACGTTCGACTCGGCCGAGGTGATGTACGACCTGCTGGTGCGCACCATGACCGACGGCGAGCGCGAAGGGCTCTACCAGGACTACGTGCGCTGGGGCGAGCTGTTCGGCATGCCCGTGGACGCCGCGCCGGCGAGCTACCCCGAGTTCCGGGCCTTCTTCGACGGCTACCTCGCCTCCGACGAACTGTTCCTCACCGACGAGGCGCGGCTGGTCGGCTCCTACCTGGCCGGACAGCGCGTCCCCTACGCGCAGGGCGTGCCGTTGCAGCAGGTCACCTCCGCGTTCTACCTGCTGGTGCAGGGCAGTCTGCCGGCACGCATCCGCCGGATGTACGGGATGCGCTGGGGTGTGGCGGAGGAGGTGGCCTACCAGGGACTGTCCCGGGCGGTGCGCGCCGCGCACGTGTCGGTTCCGCTGGTGCCCCCGATGCTGCGCGGCACGCTCGCCGGGCCCAGCGCGCCGGTCTACAAGATGCTGTCCCAGCGGGAACACGAACTGGTCAGCAGGGGACGGCCGAGCATGCCAGGAGTGGACCCGCGCAACTGGGTGCAGCGAAATTCGGCTTGAGCCGCATGCGAAGATCGGGGTATGTCCAGTCCTGCGCCCAGCCCGGCCGCCGAACGCAAACAGCGGGTTCTGTCCGGGATCCAGCCGACCAGCTCCTCGTTCCATCTCGGGAACTACCTTGGCGCGCTGCAGTACTGGGTGACCATGCAGGACGACTACGACGCGCTGTACTTCATCCCGGATCTGCACGCGATCACGGTGCCGCAGGAGCCCAAGGAGCTGCGGCTGCGCACCAAGGCCGCCGCCGCCCAGTTGCTCGCGCTCGGCATCGATCCGAAGAAGTCGACCCTGTTCGTGCAGAGCCAGGTGCCCGAGCACGCCGAACTGGCCTGGGTGCTCAGCTGCATCACCGGTTTCGGCGAGGCCAGCCGGATGACCCAGTTCAAGGACAAGTCGGTGAAGCAGGGCGCGGAGAACGCGACCGTCGGCCTGTTCACCTACCCGGTGCTGATGGCCGCGGACATCCTGCTCTACCGCGCCCATCAGGTACCCGTCGGCGAGGACCAGCGTCAGCACCTGGAACTGACCCGGAACCTGGCCCAGCGCTTCAACACTCGGTTCAAGAAGACGTTCGTGGTGCCGGAGGCGCACATCGTCAAAGGCACGGCGAAGATCTACGACCTGCAGGACCCGACCGCGAAGATGAGCAAGTCGGCCTCCACCGACGCGGGCCTGATCAACCTGCTCGACGACCCGAAGGTCACCGCGAAGAAGGTGAAATCCGCGGTCACCGACACCGAACGCGAGATCCGCTACGACCCGGAGCGAAAGCCGGGCGTCAGCAACCTGCTGGTGATCCTGAGTTCGCTGACCGGTGCGCCGATCGTCACCCTGGAAAAGGATTTCGAGGGTAAGGGTTACGGCGAGCTGAAAGCCGATGTGGCCGACGCGCTGGTGGAATTTGTCACGCCGTTGCGGGCGAAGGTGCAAGAGTACATGTCGGATCAAGGTGAACTCGACCGCGTACTCGCCGCAGGCGCGGAGCGCGCGCGAGAGATCGCAGGCAACACCCTCGCACAGGTCTACGACCGGGTCGGTCTGCTGCGTCGCTGAGCGGCTGCTCTCCTTCGCCGGGCGGTTGTCGCCCGCTCGACCGGGTATCACCGGTGCGGGGTCTCTCGGCCGAAGGGGCGAATGGTGCAGGTGATCGACAACGTCAAAGCCGGGATCGAACGCCGGATTCAGGCGAAACCGTGGCTGGACCATCTGGTCCGCGCTGCGGGGCGCTATCAGCGGCAACGGGGTGACTACTACGCGGCAGGCATTACGTATTTCACCGTGTTGTCGTTGTTTCCGCTGCTCATGGTCGCTTTCGCGGTCGCGGGCGTGGTCTTGTACAACAATCCGGAACTGCTGGACGAATTGCGCGGCAAGATCGTCGAGAACATCCCCGGCTCGTTCGGCACCCAGCTCAACGACCTGATCGATCAGGCGGTCCAATCCCGGCGCACAGTCGGCGTGCTCGGCCTGGTCACCGGCGTCTACAGCGGGCTCGGCTGGATGGCCAACCTGCGCGCCGCGCTCACCGAGCAATGGGATCAGAAGTCCCCGGACGGTAACTGGCTGATGACCAAGCTGTCCGATCTCGGCGCGTTGATCGGTCTCGGTCTCGCGTTCACCGTCTCGCTCGGGTTGTCGGCGCTGGCGTCGAGTTCGCTGGGCAGCCAGCTGCTCGACGACCTCGGCCTCGGCGACCTGCCCGGTGCGGGCGTGTTGCTGTCGCTGGCGTCGATCGCGCTCGGATTCCTCGCCTCCTGGGCGGTGTTCGCGTGGGCCATCGCACGGTTGCCCCGGGAACCGGTGACGCTGGCCAGTGCCGCCAGAGCGGCCGGCTTGGCCGCGCTGGTCTTCGAGGTGTTCAAGATCGTCGCTTCGATCTATCTGCAATCGGTGCTCAGCAGTCCGGCGGGCGCCACCTTCGGCTCGATCATCGGCCTGATGGTGTTCAGCTACGTCACCTACCGCATCGTCCTGTTCGCCACCGCATGGGCCGCCACCGCCGCGGAGAACGAGCCGGAGGCGGAGGTCCCCGCGCCGGGACCGGCCGTGATCGCGCCGCGGGTCGGTGCGCGTGACGTATCGATGGGGGTGGGCGCCGCCTTCTTCGGCGCGGGAGCGCTTGCGGCTCTTGCCCTTTCCGGTCTGCGCAGGCGCTGATCGGTCAGCGCCGCCGGGTCGCGCGCCGTGCCCCTAGCAGCAGAGCGGCGACCACCAGGACGCCGCCGATGATCAGCACGGTTCGCGCGCCGGTGCGGTGATCCCCGGTGTGCGGCATGGCGGACGGATCGCTTCCCGGCGCCGATGCCGTGGCCGGCCCGGAGTCCGGCGTCGGCGGCGCGGCCAGAGTGACTCCGCTCTGGTCACGCTGGGGCACCACCGCGCCGGGCAGGTTGCCGATCACGGCGCCGCGGGGTAGCGCGAACCCGTAGTCGAGCAGGCGAGCGGCCTGCTCCCACGGCCGCACCGGTTGCACGTCGGCCTTGAGAAGGGTGACGGCGAGCCTGCGGCCGCCCCGCTGGGCGGCGGCGACGAAGGTCTGGCGCGCGTCGTCGGTGAAGCCGGTCTTGCCGCCGAGGGCGCCGTCGTAGTTGTAGAGCAGCTGGTTGTCGTTGCCGATCGGGTAGCCGGGACGGTCGGTGTCACCGGGAATCGAGGGGTCGGCGGGGTAGCCGGGGAAGTCGACCTGCTCGGTGTGGATCAGCTCGGCGAACAGCGGGATGGTCATCGCCTCGCGGAACAGCACGGCGAGGTCGTAGGCCGACGTGCTCATGCCGGGGCCGTCGAGTCCGGAGGGGGTGGCCGCGCGAGTGTCCATGGCGCGCAACGATTTCGCCAGGTCGTTCATCTTGGCGACCGTCGCGGCGTCGCCGCCGAGTTGCGCGGCGATGGCATGTGCCGCGTCGTTGCCCGAAGCCATGATCAGGGCCTGCATGAGCTGCCGGTTGGTGTAGCGGCCGCCGGGCCCGATGCCGACCCTTGTGCCGTCGGCGTCGGCGTCGGCCTGCGTGCCGATGACCACTTTGTCGAGATTCAACGTGCGCAGCGCCAGCGTGGCCAGCAGCACCTTGATCGTGCTCGCGGGACGGTAGCGGCCGTGCGGGTCCTTCGCGGCCAGCACTTCTCCGGTGTCCAGGTCCGCCACCAGCCACGCCGTCGCCGAAATGTCCTGTGGAGCGGGCGGCGCGTTCTTGGGAAGCACGACTCCGCACTCGCCGAGGCGCGCGCCCCCGATCGGCGGGGAAGGAATCGGGAGCGGCGGTGGAGCCGGCTGTCCTGGTGCGGGCACCTCGGAGGTGTCGATCGGCGCCGGCGGCGAGGTCTTCTGCGGGCACCCGTCGGTGTTCGGGGTGGTGAACGGCGTGGTGGTGCTCGGCGCTGCGACGGACGGCGCGGCTGTCGCTCCGAGCGCGGCGACGGCGAGCACGGCGCCTACGCAGAGCAAGGCACGGCGAGTGATCTTCATCGCCGATGAGCCTAGCGAGCGATCCGGTGATCGAGCATGCCGTCCCCGCGGCGGTATTGACAGTCACTACTAAATGAAAGCTACTATCAAATTACTGTAGCTATCATTTTTGGAGGCGTCATGAAGACCGACTCGGCCCGTCGCTGGCTCGCCCTCGGCGCGCTGGCCGTGGCGATGTTGACCATCGGGCTCGATGTCACAGTGCTGACCGTGGCGCTGCCGACGCTCGCCGTCGACCTGAACGCGAATACCGCCGCGCTGCAATGGTTCAGCAGCGCCTACACGCTGGCGCTGGCCGCCGTGATGCTGCCCGCGGGCGCGCTCGGCGACCGCTACGGCCGCAAGAAGTTCCTGCTCGCCGCCCTGGCGCTGTTCGGTGTGGCGTCCATCGCGTGCGCCGTGGCCGGCTCGCCCGGCGAACTCATCGCGGCGCGCGTGGTGCTCGGCATCGCCGCGGCGGCGATGATGCCGCTGTCGATGTCGGTGCTGCCCGCGCTGTTCCCCGAACCCGCCGAACTGCAGCGGGCGCTCACCATCTGGATCACCTCGACCGCGATCGGCCTGCCGCTGGGCCCGATCGTCGGCGGCTGGCTGCTGCGCAATTTCTGGTGGGGTTCGGTGTTCCTGATCAACGTGCCGATGGTCGTGATCGGCGCGTGCGCCGTCGCCGCGCTGGTGCCCGAGTCGCGCAGCGCGCAGCGCTTCCGGATCGATCTGCCCGGCGTCGCGCTGTCCGCGGCGGGCATGCTCGGACTCACCTACGGCTTCATCCGGATCGGTGAGAAAGGCTGGGGCGACGGCCCGGCCTGGGCGATCGTCGCGGCCGGTGTGCTGCTGCTGGCCGCCTTCCTGCTGTGGCAGCGCAGGACCGCGCATCCGCTGATCGATCTCGGTCTCTTCGCCGCCGACGGATTCCGCTGGGGCACAGCTTTTTCCATCGTGGTGAACTTCGCCATGTTCGGCATGTTCTTCACCGTTCCGCAGTACTTCCAGGCGGTGCTCGGCGTGGACGCGCTCGGCAGCGGCCTTCGGCTGCTTCCGTTGATCGGCGGTTTGCTGGTCGGCAGCAGGCTGGTCGACAGAGTGCTGCCGAAACTCGGCGTGCGCGTGGTGGTGGCCGCCGGTTTCGCCCTGCTGGCCGGCTCGCTGGCGCTGGGCGCGCTGACCACGGTGGACAGCGGCTACGGCTTCGCCGCGCTGTGGCTGACCCTGCTCGGCGCCGGCATGGGATTGGTGATGCCCGCGGCCATGGGCATGGCGATGGGTGACCTGGACGCCGAACGCTCCGGCTCCGGTTCCGCGCTGTTGCAGGCGCTGCGCCAGGCCGGTGGCACCATCGGCGTAGCGGTGCTGGGCACCGTGCTGTCCACCCGGTACCGGGCGGACCTGGGTGAGCTCGACCGCGAACCGATCGCCGACGGCGTGAACGCGGGTGTCGCCACCGCCCGCAAGCTGGGTGATCCGTCGATGCTGCACCAGGTGCAGGTGGCCTTCCTCGGCGGCATGAGCGCGATGCTGTGGACCTGCGCCGCGCTGTGCGTGCTGGCGGCGGTGCTCACGGCGACATCGGTGCGCACGCGGCAACCGGCCCGGTCGCCGGAGCCGGGTGCGGCAGAATCGATTCATGTCGGTTGAGCTACCCGCGAACGGGACGGCGCAGGGTCTGCGCGAGCGGAAGAAGGAACGGACCCGCCGGACGATCCGCGTCGAGGCTTTCCGGCTGTTCCGCGAGCAGGGTTACAACGAGACGACGATCGAGCAGATCGCCGCGGCCGCCGATGTCTCGCCGAGCACCTTCTTCCGCTACTTCCCGTCCAAGGAACAGCTGGTGCTCGCGGACGATCTCGATCCGGCGATGATCGAAGCGCTGCGGCGTCAGCCGCGTGACATCGGACCGATGGCGGCCTTCCGCAACGCGGTGCTCGAAGTCTTCGGTAATCTGCCCGCCGCCGAGCTGGCGTTCGAGCAGGAGCGGCAGGCGCTGCTCTATCACGTGCCGGAGCTGCGGTCGGCCATCGGCTTGGAGATCATTCGCAGCATCGACCTCATCGCGGGCCTGCTTGCCGACCATCTCGGCAGGCCCGCCGACGACTTCGAGGTGCGGGTGGCGGCGGGCGCGATGGCGGGCGCGGCACTCGCCATGGCGACGATGACGCCCTTGAACGTCGAGAACATCACTCGCACATTGGATTTCCTGGACGCGGGCATGCCGCTCGGACCGAGGCGCGAGTCCTGACATCTCGATCCGGCCGCACCGCTACGCGCCGACGGGGCTGCCGTGCCGCAGACGGTCGGGTGTGTCGTCGTCCATGGTCGCGAAGAAGCCGCCGATCACGTCCTCGATCTCGCTGATCGAGTCCGCGCAGTAGAGCGTCGGCTGATAGTGGGTGATGTCGTAGGTCGCGGTGCCCATCCGGGCGATGTCGAGGGGGCGTAGCTCGGCGTGCCGGAACTCCTCGATCTCGCCGTAGGACGACAGCAGGCCCGCGCCGTAGCACCGCACCTCGCCGCGCTCCCGGACGACGCCGAACTCCATCGAGAACCAGAAGACGTCGGCGAGGAATTTCAGCGCGCGATCGGTGTTCAGGCGCGCGACCGCGGCGCCGACGGTCGCGTAGATCGCCGCGAAACGCGGGCTGGCGATCTGATTGGCATGGCCGATGATCTCGTGGATGGCGTCCGGCTCGGGCGTGTACAGCGGTGCGGAATGATGCCGGATGTACTGCGTGGAGTGGAAGATCCGATCGGCGAAGGAACCGAAGAACTCTCGTAGCGGCACCAGTCCCGCGGCCGGTGCGTAGCGGAATCCGGTCAGCGGTGCGAGTGCCGCCGACACCTCGTCCAACTGCGGGATGTGATCGGTGGGCAACGACAGCGCCTCGGCGGCCGTCAGTATCTCCGCGCTGGCATAGGTGCGATGTTTGCGCGCGAGTTCGGCCGACACGATCCGCCACACCTGCTGCTCTTGCTCGGTGTAGGCGATGTGCGGCGGCGGTTTGCCCGGCGCGTAATCCAACGCCAGCGCGGCGATGGCATTGCGCCGGGCCCGGTATTCCGGATCGTGCACACCGGGGTGCTCGTCGCTCAGGTGCACGGTCACGTCGCCGTCGCCGGTGCGGGTCACCGGCGAGTACAACTGCGCCTCGCTGAACATGACTCGATGCAAGCACCACCGGCACGCGGCGACAACAAAAGCCCGTTCAGCTGGACAATCTGCCTAGCTGAACGGGCTGCGGGCGGGTCGTCGTGTCATCCGACGGCGCGGATCGGGCGGCGTGCTGATCAGTGCGCGCCGTGCAGCGAATGCACCACCGCGTGGCCTTTGCCGCGTCCGATCATCCACTTGTTGACCGGCGTGGTCAGCACGAAGGCCACTGCCAGGGCGAAGGCGAGGGTGATCCAGAACAGGATGGTGTCCAGGTGGGCGTCCATCGCGCCGGGGACGGCGAGGATCACGGCGTTGTCCACGATCTCCATGACCGTGATGGACACCGTGTCGGCGGCCAGCGCGGTGCCGATGGCGGCCGACAGCGGCAGGCCCGCCCGCAGCACGCCGCGCATGGTCAACGCGTAGCCGAACACGAACGCCAGCACGATGGCCAGCGCCATCGTCGCGGTGTTGTTCCAGCCCAGCGCGGTGCCGATCACCATGCCGAGGATTTCGCCGATGGCGCAGCCGGTGAGGCAGTGCAGCGTGGCCATGGCCGCCATCCGCCAGGTAGCGGGGGAGTGGTGCCCGGTGTGCTGTCCGGCGTGCGCGGCGTGGGAAACATGTTCGGCCGCGGGGTGGTGCCTGTGTTCCATGTCAGGAACTATACCCCCGTAGGGTATTTACGCAAGTCCGAGTTCGCGATTTGCCGGACATGAACGGGCGTTATGCCGCAAGATGGCGAAAGTATGAAGGAGGGCGCATGAAATCCGTGCGGATCGATCTCGACCAGGACCTGCTCGCCGCGGCCGCCGCCATCATGGGCACATCGTCCAGCGCCGCCACCGTCAACGAGGCCTTGCGCCGGATCGTCGTGCACGAGCGCCAGCTGCACAATCTGCAGCGCCTGGCCGCGAAGGCGTTCGTCGGGCTACCCGATATCGCCGTGATGGATCGCTAGGCCCTTCCGACCGGCGGCCTACCTGGGCGAAGCGGGCCGTTGCTCATCGAGAGCGCGCTGCCAGACCTCATCGAACTCTCCGGCGTCGATCTGGAGTGCGGTGAACTCGGTCTCCGCGCTCAGCTCGTCCGGCGTCGGAACCGGGATCTGCCCGAGTTCGGTCGTGCCGGTGCCGCGGCCGGAATCGGCCCAGTCGCGGTGCCCGTCGCGGAACACCTCGACCTTGCGTACCTCGAAACCGTCGTCGCCGATCTCACTGAACAGCTCGACCGGCTCGTCGTCGAAATCATGGTGCCATTGCGCCTTCAGGTACCACATCGCCCCTCAGCTCCCCAGCTCGCGACCGACTCGGCTACCGAACCGCACATCAGCCAGCATATGGGTGCGGCCGAGGTGTCGGTGGTCCCTGGCAGAATCCCGGGCACTGTTGGCGTGACCGAGGGGTGGAAGTCATGGCGGTCTCTCTCATCGACGTGCCGGTAACGCAGCGGCCGCGCGAGCGGTTGCTGGCGCTCGGCCCGCAAGCGCTGAGCGATGCGGAGTTGCTCGCATTGTTGCTGCGGCACGGCAGGCGCGGTGCGAGCGCGCTGGATCTGGCGGTGGAGCTGCTGGTCGAGCACGGCGGGCTGGCCGGCTTGGCGTCGGCGCGTCCGGAGGAGTTGTCGCGTCGGGCGGGCATCGGCGTGGCCAAGGCCGCCGCCATCATCGCCGCCTTCCACCTCGGCGCGCGGGCACGCGGGAGGCCGGACGCTTCGATCCGGCTCACCAGCCCCGCCGATGTGGCCGCCGCCGCTCTCCCGCTCTTCGCGGGCTGCCGGGTGGAGCGTCTGCTCGTCCTGGTCTGCGACGCGCAGAACCGCCTCCGCCAGAAGGTCTTCGTCGCCGAAGGCGCTGTCGACCAGGTCGCCGTCCCCGTCCGGGAAGTCCTGAACACCGTCCTGCGCCACGACGGCCGCGCCTTCGCCATCGTGCACAACCACCCCTCCGGCGATCCGACCCCCAGCTCCGACGACCGCCACACCACCACCCTCCTCATCGAAGCGGCCCGCACCGTCGGCCTCCGCTTCCTGGACCACGTGGTGGTGGCCGGGGAGAAGTGGACCAGTGCTCCGAGGTTCGCGGGCCTACCAGAGCCACCGTCCCCGGGCCTTGCATGAAGTGTGAGCCGGAACTCGCGCTTGACCTTCGCACTGTGTCAAGGCCTTCACTGGCTGTCGGAGGTGGTCCCCATCAATTCGACAAACAGGAATCCACAACACACCCGACTGCTCGGCGCATTGGCGGCGAAGAACTCATCGACGCGGCTCGAGGCAGCCCTCGCGATCGGCACGCATCCCGATCCCGGCTTCGTCGACGCGCTGATCGAACGATGCGCGATCGAGCCGGACTTCTTCGTGCGCGACATGCTCACGTGGGCGCTGACGCGGCTGCCATCGGCGATCACGGTGCCGAAACTCCGCGCGGAGCTGGGTTCGGAGCGTCCTCAGGCGCGCAGTCAGGCGCTGCACACGTTGTCCAAGATCGGCGACCAGGACGCCTGGCCCGCGATCACGCGGTCCTTGCTGCACGATGCCGATGACGAGGTAGCCCGGACCGCTTGGCGCGCTGCCGTCGTCCTCGCGCCCGAGGGGGAGAAGGAAAGTCTGGCCGCGGAGCTGGCCACGCAGTTCGGGCGCGGTGACCGGGACGTACGGTTGAGCCTGAGCCGCGCTCTCGTCGCGCTGGGTGACGTGGTCGAGCCGGTCCTCCGGGCGGCGACGGCGAGCGACGACCCGGTGGTGCGTGCGCATGCGAGCGCCACCGAGCGACTCCTGCGCGATCCGGAGGCCGGATTCGACCTCGCCGTCGATCAGGCGAAACGGGTTGTCGCGCTCGGTCCGGATCGGGAGGAGACAACTGCGTGCTGATCGGTGAGGTGGCGCGGCGCTCGGGGGTGAGCGCGCGGATGCTCCGGCATTACGACTCCCTCGGGCTGGTGCGACCGACCGGCCGCACCGTGGGCGGCTACCGGGAATACTCCCCGGAGGACATCCGGCGCATCTTCCATGTGGAGGGGCTGCGGTCCCTGGGAATGTCGCTGAGCCAGATCGGACGCGCGCTCGACGACGCGGGATTCACACCGTCCGCGCTGGTCGGCGACCTCATCCGGAAAACAGAAGAACGACTGAACCGAGAGCGGGAACTGCTCGAGCGACTGCGCAGGGTCGATGCCGCCGAACCGTCCGGCTGGCAAGACGCCCTGCGCATCGTCGAACTCCTGCGCGGGCTCGGTTCGCCGGACGCCGCCCAACGACAGCAGGCGGTCCTGGCCCCGGCCGAGGACGTGTCGGTACCCGCCGAACTGCTGGCCGAGGCGGTGCTCACCGAATCCGATCCGTACGTGGCCGGAGCACTGCGGTGGGCGCTCGCGCGAGCCGGCGGTGACAGTGCGGCGAGCGTGGCGGCCGGCCTGGCCTCCGACAACGTCGACATCCGGCGGCGCGCGGTCTTGGCGCTCGCCGAACTACCGGGCGACGAGACCACGGCGGCGCTCACCAGCGCGCTCGATGACCCGGACGCGACGGTCCGCAGACGTGCCGCTCTCTCCTTGGGCGCGCGCGGCATGACACTGGCCGTGCCCGCGCTCGTCGGCACAGTGGTCGAGGGCCCGAACGATGTCGAGGCGGCCGAGATCCTGGGGACGCTGGCGCGCGCCCCGGAGTGGGCCGGCCGGATCATCAGCGCGCTGGCCGACGAGCTGAACGAACACAAGGGTGATTCAGCGGTGCGGCTACGCCTGACCCAAGCGCTCGCCGAGATGCCGGGCGCCATCGCGCTGAATACCCTGCGTCAACTGGCCCGCGACGACGATCGCGCCGTGGCCGCCCTCGCCTCGGCCCTCGCGGCAACGCTCGAAGAACGGTCTGACGGATGAAGGACGCTCGCTCGACTTCTTGCTCGAGCATTCCCGGGGCGCCGTGGTCGGCAATCTGGTTTCAGCGGCCTTCGGTCCAGAACCGCTGTATGCGAGTGATCGCTTCCTCCCGGGTCATCAGGGCGATTTCGTCCTCGGTGAGACCGACTCGCTGAATCAGCAAGTGCACGAGGTCGATGGGCAATGATGACTTGGGCTTTTCTGGAACACCGCGGTTCGGCAGCACATCGTTCAAGACGCATTCCCAGAACGAATCCTCCGTTACGTCCAGCTGGTCCCGCAAGATGTGCGCCCACAGAGAGGAGCCGTAAGTTGTGCGATCGACGGGATGGGAGATGCGTGTGCGCAGAATTCGGCCGTCCGGTAGGCCCAATTCGTAAGTGATGTGGTGGGTTCCAGTGCGGCCTCGTGCATCCCGTATCCGCTCCCACCCCTCGATTTCGCAAAACTGTTCGTGGCGTTTGCGAGTCGGCTGCGGCCAGGTCATCCGGCGGCTCCGACCAGCCATTCCCGAAGTTGGGCGTCGTTGCTCAGGCCGATCAGCTGAATGAGGCCCCAGTTCTCCCGATGGTTCGGTGCATCGCGGAGCCTGGTTTGCCAGTCCTCGGCGTATTCGCGCAACGCGGCGATCGTCTCGTCTATGGCTTCATCGAGCGTGCTGCCGTCAGCGGCCACCGGCAACCCTGGTAGGAACACCGACCATCCCCCGTTCTCGGCAACCACTTCCGCACCGGACGGGCAAACCTTCGCAAGCATGTAGCGGAGCCGTTCAGCATCGACCACCGCGGCGTACTCGGCGTCGCGCCGTACCGTCGCCACACGTCCTCGTACGGCAGCATCCAACAATTCTTTGAGATGGGCACGCGCGTCGGTGTAGCTGTCATAGTGCACCGCTGACATCGGTCACCTCCAGAATCGCTGCGTCTCCATAATCCCGCCCTTCTACAAGTACGTCAAGTACGCCACGTACTGGTCGCCAGGCTGCGAATGCCGGCGACCGCCGATGCGGGCAGTCCGCCTCACAAACGGCGAAGGCCGCCTCCATCGCATTGATGGAGGCGGCCTTCGGTTCGGCTGGATCCGTGAAATCAGCGGGTGAACAGCAAGGCTCGCTTGACTTCCTGGATGGCCTTGGTGACCTCGATGCCGCGGGGGCAGGCGTCGGTGCAGTTGAAGGTGGTGCGGCAGCGCCAGACGCCTTCGACGTCGTTGAGGATGTCGAGGCGTTCGCGGGCGCCCTCGTCGCGGCTGTCGAAGATGAAGCGGTGGGCGTTCACGATCGCGGCCGGGCCGAAGTAGCTGCCGTCGCTCCAGTACACGGGGCAGGAGGTGGTGCAGCAGGCGCACAGGATGCACTTGGTGGTGTCGTCGAACCGGGCGCGGTCGGCCTGGCTCTGGATGCGCTCGCGGGTGGGCTCGTTACCCGAGGTGATCAGGTAAGGCTTCACCGCGCGGAACGCGTCGAAGAACGGCTCCATGTTCACCACGAGGTCCTTCTCCACGGGCAGGCCGCGGATGGGCTCGACGGTGACGGTGATCGACTTGCCTTCCTTGGGCAGCATGTCCTTCATCAGCACCTTGCAGGCCAGCCGGTTGACACCGTTGATCCGCATGGCGTCCGAACCGCACACGCCGTGCGCGCACGAACGACGGAAGGTGAGCGTGCCGTCCAGGTAGGACTTGATGTAGATCAGCACGTTCAGGAAGCGGTCGGTCGGCAGGACCGGCACCTGGAAGGACTCCCAGTGCGCGCCCTTGTCGTCCTCCGGGTTGAACCGGGCCACCTTCACGGTGATCATCACCGAGCCCTCGGGGACCGGAGCGGGCGTCTGCGAAGAGGGTGCTTCGGCAACAGCAGTCATCAGTACTTACGCTCCATCGGCTCGTAACGGGTCTGCACCACCGGCTTGAAGTCCAGGCGGATGTCCGAAAGGAGCTCCGAGCCTTCCTTGTAGGCCATGGTGTGGCGCATGAAGTTGACGTCGTCGCGGTCCGGGTAGTCCTCGCGGGCATGGCCGCCGCGCGATTCCTTCCGGTTGAGCGCGCCGACCACGGTGACCTCGGCCAGCTCGAGCAGGAAGCCGAGCTCGACGGCCTCGAGCAGGTCGCTGTTGTAGCGCTTGCCCTTGTCCTGCACGGTGATCCGCGCGTAACGCTCCTTGAGCGCGTGGATGTCGGTGAGCGCCTGCTTGAGCGTGTCCTCGGTGCGGAACACCGAGGCGTTGTTGTCCATCGACCGCTGCAGCTCGGTGCGGATGTCGGCGACCCGCTCGTCGCCGTGCTCGCTCAGCAGCTGGGCCAGCCAGTCCTGCACCATCCCCGCCGGGTTCTCCGGCAGCTCGACGAACTCGCTGCGCTGCGCGTACTCCGCGGCGGCGATGCCGGCGCGGCGGCCGAACACGTTGATGTCCAGCAGCGAGTTGGTGCCCAGACGGTTCGCGCCGTGCACCGAGACGCACGCGCACTCACCCGCGGCGTAGAGGCCGGGGACGATGTCGCTGTTGTTGCGCAGCACCTCGCCGCGGATGCGGGTCGGGATGCCGCCCATCACGTAGTGACAGGTGGGGAACACCGGCACCAATTCCTTCACCGGGTCCACGCCCAGGTAGGTGCGGGAGAACTCGGTGATGTCGGGCAGCTTCTCCTCGAGCACGTCCTCGCCGAGGTGGGTCACGTCGATGTAGACGTAATCCTTGTTCGGTCCCGCGCCGCGACCCTCCAGCACCTCGAGCACCATCGAGCGGGCGACGATGTCGCGCGGCGCGAGGTCCTTGATGGTGGGGGCGTAGCGCTCCATGAACCGCTCGCCGTCGGCGTTGCGCAGGATGCCGCCCTCGCCGCGGACCGCCTCGGAGATCAGAATGCCGAGCCCGGCCAGGCCCGTCGGGTGGAACTGGTGGAACTCCATGTCCTCCAGCGGCAGGCCCTTGCGGAACACGATCGCCATGCCGTCGCCGGTCAGGGTGTGCGCGTTCGAGGTGGTCTTGTACATCCGGCCCGAGCCGCCGGTCGCGAACACGATCGACTTGGCGTGGAAGACGTGGATGTCACCGGTGGCCAGCTCGTAGGCGACCACGCCGGTGGCGACCGGGCCGCGATCGGTCTCGGTGAGCACCAGGTCCAGCACGTAGAACTCGTTGAAGAACTCCACGTCGTGCTTGACGCAGTTCTGGTACAGCGTCTGCAGGATCATGTGGCCGGTGCGGTCGGCGGCGTAGCACGCCCGGCGGACCGGGGCCTTGCCGTGATCGCGCGTGTGCCCGCCGAAGCGGCGCTGGTCGATCTTGCCCTCGGGCGTCCGATTGAACGGCAGGCCCATCTTCTCCAGGTCGAGCACCGCGTCGATGGCCTCCTTGGCCATGATCTCCGCGGCGTCCTGGTCGACCAGGTAGTCACCACCCTTGACCGTGTCGAAGGTGTGCCATTCCCAGTTGTCCTCTTCGACGTTGGCCAGCGCGGCGCACATGCCGCCCTGCGCCGCGCCGGTGTGGCTGCGCGTCGGGTACAGCTTGGTCAGCACCGCCGTCCGAACCCGCGGGCCGGCCTCGATCGCGGCGCGCATGCCCGCGCCGCCCGCGCCGACGATGACGACGTCGTAGCGGTGCTCCTGGACAGGACGAGATTCACCAGTCCCGATGGTTCGTTCGCTGCGCTCACTCATGCGAGGGGGCCTGTTCCTAACTGATGTTGGGGTCGAAGGTGAAGATGACGTAGGTGCCCACGCCCATGATCAGGATCATCGAGACGGCAAGCAGGGTCTTGAGCCAGAAGCGGGTCGAGTCCTTGCGGGAGTAGTCGTCGATGACCGTGCGCAGGCCGTTGCCGCCGTGCAGCTGGGCCAGCCACAGCATGGTCAGGTCCCAGAACTGCCAGAACGGGCTGGACCAGCGGCCCGCGACGAAGGCGAAGTTGAGCCGCTTCACGCCGCCGTCGAGCAGCAGCATGATCGCCATGTGGCCGAGTACCAGCACGATCAGCAGCAGGCCGGAGAAGCGCATGAACAGCCAGGCGTACTTCTCGAAGTTGTTGCTCGAGCGCGCGCGCGGCGAGCGCGGCAGGTCCAGGCTGGCCGGACGGTCATAGGACTTACCGATGACAGGTGCGCTCATTTCAGTGCTCCGTGAACAGGTAGAAGAACTGGCGCCCGATCGCGGGAACGGCCAGCAGGAACCAGATCGCGAGAATGATCCAGAGCATCAGCCGCTGGTACTTCGGGCCCTTGGACCAGAAGTCCACCAGGATCACGCGGACGCCGTTGAGCGCGTGGAACAGGACGACGACGACCAGGCCCATCTCCATCAACGCCACGATGGGCGTCTTGTAGGTCTCGATCGCTTCGTTGTAGGTGTCCGGGCTCACGCGCACCAGGGCGGTGTCCAGCACGTGGACGAAGAGGAAGAAGAAGATGGTGACGCCGGTGATCCGGTGCAGCGCCCACGACCACATGCCAGGGTCGCCTCGGTACAGCGTCTTCCGCTTCGGCTGGGCCGGAGCTTCAATCGTGGTCATAGAGTGCGGTGCCTCCAACGTCGTTGATGGACCCGGTCGCAGGTCCGACGCCGACGGCGTGGCGGGCGAATGCCCAGGTGGCTGTACTCCGGCCCGTCGCAGGGAACCTGAACCGATCTGTTCTGGACTCTAATCCTCCAGCAATCCCGGAACTAATTCGGCGTACCGTGCGTTGCGCGACACCGGATCGGGTTAGGCTTACCTTTCTTGATGGGTGCGAGGTTCCGTCGTGGCCTTCGCGCGGCCGTGATCGGGTCGGTCCGAGAGGGGTTGTTTTTGCCGGAAATCGACTGGAAATTATTGCGGGCCAGCGCGTTTCAAGTTATGCGCAACGCCTATGCGCCGTACTCGCGGTTTCCGGTCGGCGCCGCGGCTCTCAGTGCCGATGGCCGCGTGGTGAGCGGTTGCAATGTGGAAAATGTCTCATACGGTTTGGGCCTGTGTGCCGAATGTGTACTCATCGGTAACTTGATTTCGGGGGGTGGGGGACGTCTGCGGGCGATCTCCGTGACGGATTCTCGCGGCGAAATCCTGATGCCCTGCGGGCGCTGCCGCCAATTGCTGCACGAGCACGGCGGGGCCGATCTCCTGGTCGACCACAAGGCCGGGCCGGTGCCGCTGCGCACGCTGCTGCCGGACGCGTTCGGTCCCGACGACTTGGACGCCGGGCAGGTCTGAGCGAGTACACCGGCGACGCGTGTGCTGCTGCCGGTGGTGCCCCTGGCTCGCGGCTGCGGGCCTCCCCGCATCGACCGCCACGACACCGAGATCGACTTGGCCCCGACTCGCGGCCGCGGGCCTCCCGGCGCGATCGACCCGGCCGATCGGGGTCCGGCGCGCCCGGAAAGGTGCCGGATGGTGGTTTCGTCCCATCGGCGAGAACCCGGGCGCGCGTCGGCCCGTGCCAGACTGTCGACCGTGACGGCACTGGACGCGGTTTCGATCATCATCACCAAGCGCGACGGCGGCGAGTTGTCGGACGCGCAGATCGACTGGGTGATCGACGGCTTCACCCGCGGCGCGGTGGCCGACGAGCAGATGTCCGCGCTGGCCATGGCGATCGTCTGGCGCGGGATGACGCGGCGGGAGACGGCGCGGTGGACCGCCGCGATGATCGCCTCCGGGCGGCGCATGGACCTCACCGGCCTGCCACGCCCGACCGTGGACAAGCACTCCACCGGCGGGGTGGGCGACAAGATCACGCTGCCGCTCGCGCCGCTGGTCGCGGCGTGCGGCGCGGCGGTGCCGCAGTTGTCCGGGCGCGGTCTCGGGCACACCGGCGGCACCCTCGACAAGCTGGAATCGATTCCCGGCTGGCAGGCGGACGTGCCCGCGGCGCGGATGCGCGAGCTGCTGGCCGATCCCGGCATCGGTGCGGTGATCTGCGCGGCGGGCGCCGACCTCGCGCCCGCGGACCGGCGGCTCTACGCGTTGCGCGACGTCACCGGCACGGTCGAGTCGATCCCGCTGATCGCCAGTTCGATCATGAGCAAGAAGATCGCCGAGGGCACCGCTGCGCTGTTGCTGGACGTCAAGGTGGGCTCCGGCGCCTTCTTGAAGACCCTTGACGGGGCGCGCGAGCTGGCCACCGCGATGGCCGAGCTCGGCGCCGACGCGGGCGTGCGGACGATCGCCCTGCTCACCGCCATGGACACCCCACTCGGCCGCACCGCGGGCAATGCCCTGGAAGTCGCGGAATCGGTGGAGGTGCTCGCGGGCGGCGGCCCCGCCGACGTCGTCGAGCTGACTATCGCGTTGGCTCGTGAGATGGTCGCGCTGGCCGGTCTCGACGCCGATCCCGCCGACGCGCTGGCCGACGGCAGGGCGATGGATCACTGGCGCGCGATGATCCGCGCCCAGGGCGGCGACCCGGACGCGAAGCTGCCCACCGCGAAGCACACCGAGACCGTGCGCGCCGACGCCGACGGCGTGCTGACCCGGCTCGACGCGCTGAGCGTCGGCATCGCCGCCTGGCGCCTCGGTGCGGGCCGGGCGCGTCAGGGCGATCCCGTGCAGTTCGGCGCGGGTGTCGAGATGCACGCCAAGCCCGGTGACGCCGTGACGGCAGGTCAGCCGCTGCTCACGTTGCACACCGATACGCCCGAGGCGTTTTCCGGGGCCATCGCGGCCTTACGCGACGCCGTCACGATCGGAACCGATGCCGCGTCCGCTCCGGACTCGTTGGTTCTCGACCGCATCTTGTCCTGAGTCATCCGGGGTTGTCGCGGGCAATGGTGTCCCGAATCGCTCGCCGGTCTCTGCCTCCGCGCTGACCCTGCGGCCGCCGAGCATCGCCCGGGCATTGCGGGTCTGCGACCGTCGCACGCACCAGCGGCCTTGCCGTACTCGCGTTCGAGGCGCAGCAGCGCGGGGCCGATGAGGGCGTCTCTCAACCACGGCTGCACGGAAGCTCGTCCGTGCGGCGAGAGTCAGACTTCACGCGCGAGGGAGTGTTCGGAGCACCGCGCTCGCCGTACGATTCGGCGCCGAAGCGTGCCGCCCGCCGCCTGGTGGCGGCCGCACGCGTTCGCGCGGGCGTGTTGGGGCCGGTGGTGTGAGGCAGGACCGGGCGGTGTCCGGTTGTGGACCGGCCCGCATCCGGCGGGCAACGAGATGGTGGTTACCACCCGAGTCGGCTGCCGTTTCGGCGCGCTGCGGCTACCGTCGTTACATGACTGGACCGATGCCTCTGACCCTCGCCTCGATCCGCCAAGCGCCGAAGGCGCTGCTGCACGACCACCTCGACGGTGGCCTGCGGCCCGCGACGGTGCTGGAACTAGCCGCGCACTGCGGCTACCAGGAGCTACCCGCCCACGACGAGGCGTCGCTGGCGGCCTGGTTCCGCGACGCGGCCGACAGCGGATCGCTGGAACGGTACCTGGAAACCTTCGCGCACACCGTCGCGGTGATGCAGACCCCGGAGGGCCTGCGCCGGGTCGCCCGCGAATGCGCCGAGGACCTCGCCGCCGACGGCGTCGTCTACGCGGAGGTCCGGTTCGCCCCCGAACAGCACTTGGAGCGCGGACTCACGCTGGACGAGGTGGTCGAGCACACGCTGGCCGGATTCCGCGAAGGCGAGGCGGCCGCCGCCGAGAGCGGCCATCCGATCGTGGTGACCTGCCTGCTCACCGCGATGCGGCATGCCGCGCGCTCCCGGGAGATCGCGGAGCTCGCGGTGCGTTTCCGCGATCGCGGGGTGGGCGGTTTCGACATCGCGGGCGCGGAGGCCGGTTACCCGCCGAGCAGGCATCTGGACGCGTTCGAATACATGCGCGCCAACAGCGCGCACTTCACCATTCACGCCGGCGAGGCATTCGGTCTTCCGTCCATCCACGAGGCGCTCGCGTTCTGCGGCTGCGACCGGCTCGGCCACGGCGTGCGGATCACCGACGACATCAGCGTGCCCGGTGCGATCGAGGACGCACAGCTCGGGCCGGTCGCCAACTACGTCAGGGACATGCGCATCCCGCTGGAGCTGTGTCCGTCGTCGAACGTGCAGACCGGCGCGGTGCCCTCGCTGGACAAGCACCCGTTCGACCTGCTGGCCCGGCTGCGTTTCCGCGTCACGGTGAACACCGACAACCGGCTGATGAGCGACACCAGCATGAGCCAGGAGATGCTGAAGCTGGTCGAGACGTTCGGCTATGGCTGGAGCGACCTGGAACGGTTCACCATCAACGCCATGAAATCGGCGTTCATCCCGTTCCCCGAACGGCTGCGGATCATCGACGACATCATCAAGCCTGGATACGCGGTGCTCATCGGATAGCGGACACGCGCGCCGGAGGCGGTCGCGGATCACCGTGCGGCAACGAAACCGGCCGGCGGCGAGGTCGCGCAAGCGGGCCGGTAACCGGTTCGCTACGGAAGCGGTCGGCGGTAAGGTTCCGCAGCCCGGTCGGCAAACGGTTCGCTAGCGTGGCGATCATGGCGACTTTGCGCATCCCCCGCCGGTTCAACGGTCCGCCCGACTCCGGCAACGGCGGTTACGTGGCCGGTCTGCTCGCCGACCAGCGCGACGAGCAGACCGTCACCGTGATCCTGCGCAGTCCGCCGCCGCTGGAGACGCCGCTGGCCGTGCGGGACGAACGGCTCTACGACGGAGACACGCTGATCGCCGAGTCCAAGAGCGGCGAGCTCGAACGCGACGCCCCGCGTCATGTCGCGTTCGACGACGCGGTCGAGGCGACGCGCAGCTACACGAGCATCGAGATGTTCGCGTCCTGCTTCGTCTGCGGCAGCGGCCGGGCCGACGGGCTGCGCATCGAACCCGGCCGACTCGATGACCACCGAGTGGCCGCGCCGTGGGTGCCCGACGCCACCGTGCCGCTGGGGCCGCCGCTGCTGTGGGCCGCGATGGACTGCCCCGGCGGCTGGTCGCTGCCCGGCATGCTCGAACGTCCCGCGCTGCTCGGGTCGATGACCGCCACCGTGCACGGCATTCCGCAGGTCGACGAGCGCTGCGTCGTGGTGGGCGAATTCCACGGCGAACAGGGCCGCAAATGCTGGGCCTCGACCGCCGTCTACGGCGCGGACCAACGCCTGCTCGGGCAGGCCGAGCAGGTCTGGATCCGGCTGGCCTAGTTACTGCTTGTCGAGCCGGGACTCCAGGTTGCGTTCCAGTTCCCGCCACGCCTGGGCCTCGGCGGTGAACGGCGGGTTGGGCGCCAACCGGGTGGGATCCGGATTGAGCAGGTAGGAGACATACCAGCCCAGCGGGGTGGATTGGGCCAGGGCCTGTTCCACCGTGTCGTCGTCGGCGTAGTCGGCGGCGTCGGTGAACAGCTCGACCGCCAGGTCCAGCTGTTCGATGTCGACCGCCTCCGGGCCTTCGGCCAGGTCCTCGGCCAGGCCGGGCAGCACGTAGACGTTCTCGTCGGTGACCTCGACCTCCAGCGAGCCGTCCACCGCCGCGGTCTGCACGTCGGCGAAGGTGCTCACGCGCGCCAGATCGTGCTCGTGGTCGTCGGCGAGGTAGCGGGCCAGCGCGCGCTCGGAGGAGAACACGGTGATCGAGCCCTTGGAGCCGAGGAAGATCGGCTCGTCGTCGAGGTAACAGCGCAGCGTGAAGACGCTGCCCTCCGAGGTGATGATCTTGACCGGGTCGATGCCGACCTCGTGCCAGAACGACTCGTCCTCGTCTTCCTCGTCGTCGTCCTCGTCTTCTGCGTCGAGGTCGACCGGCTCGAACTCCTCGTCCTCGTCGCTGTCGGCCGCGTCGTCGGCGTCGACCACGTTCTCCTCGGCGGCCAGCAACTCCGCCTCGGCCACCGCGACCGCCTCGGCGTCGACCTCGGGCGTCCGCACCACGGAGTCGATGGCGTCGAGTACGTCGTCCCAGCCCTTGGCGATGGCCGCGCCGATCTGGTCCCACAACTCTTCGCCGTCGCGACCGACGAACGCGTTGACGCCGCCGGGCAGCGCGCCGAGCACCGGATGCGAACCGAAGAACTTGGTCACCGTCTCGAGTTCGCACACCTCGCCGATGTTGCGGACCATGCTGAGCGTGTCCTCCAGCTCGGCGACGGTGTCGACGTCGGGCTCGCCCGCCGCCAGCTCCGGCACCGCGACCAGATCGAAGGAGAAGTTCTCCTCCGGCTCCAGTTCGACCGCCGACAGACCCGCGACAACCTTCCAGGCCGGATGGTCCACGAGGTCGTTGTCGGCGTTGGTTCGGATGAATGCGGCCAGCTCCGCCACGGACTCGAAACCGTAGAGGGCGTCCTCGTGCCCGAGGAACGCCTCCCACTCGTCGTCACCGTCTCGCCAGCGCGGTGCCCACAGGGTGACGAGATCGCCGTCGGTCAGGCCGAGCTCGATCGGGACGATGTCTCCAGAAGCCATGTGCGGAAGCCTATCGACCTTCCGCGTCAGGCACTATCCGGCCCGCCCCCATTCGTGCCCGCGGGCGGCGCCGCGGCGGGCACGAACGACTCGTTCAGTGTCGCAACGACCTTGGACCGCTGCGCGCCGGCGTCCTCGGCGGCCTGCCTGCACGCCCAGACGATCAGCTGCCCGACCTCGGCGGGCGGCAGCGAGGTGACCGATTCCGCCAAGGTCAGGCCGACCAGCGCGCCGTCGCTGTTGACCTCGACGCTCACCGCGCCGTCCGGCGAGGTGAACCGCCCACGCACCTGCTTCAGCCCGTACAGCGCGGCTTCCAGCGCCTCCAGTTTCTGGGTGGCCGACGCGACCAGGGCGTCCATTTCCGCACTCATACCGGCCTCATCCAGCTCGTCGGTCCCGTGTCCGCGTCGTCGATCCGGTCCAGCTCGTCGACCGCCTGCTGGCGGGTGGGCAGGCCGAGCCGGTCGAGGATGTCCGACGGCATGCCCGCCTCGGCGAGCAGTTCGCGCCGCCGCGCCCGCGCCGCGATGGCGGAACGCTGGGTGAGCCGCAGGATCTCGTTCGCGAGCGACTGTGCGCCGTAGCGGTATTCGCTGCGCTCGAACTTGATCTCCACCGGCATGCCCTGATCGGTGGCGCGCACCGAGATGGTGCCCGAGCGGTTGCTGCTCGCCGCCACCGTGACATTGGGGACTTGTGGTCGGGTCATGCCGTCGGCCTGTAGAAACCGTAGAAGTCCATGCCTGAGTTCTCCGTTCGAATCGAGCTGATCTGGACCGGGTCACCCGCCTCGACGAACTGTCCGTTGCCGATCACCATGGCCACGTGGCCGTCCCAGATCGCGAGGTCGCCCGGCATCAGGTCACCGGCCGACACCGGTGTTGCCCCGTTGCCCTGGTCGCACGCGAGCCTGGGCAGGTCGACGCCCGCCTCGCCGTAGGCGTATTTGGTGAGCCCGCTGCAATCCAATCCCGCGCCCGGGGTGTTGCCGCCCCAGACGTAGGGCGTGCCGACGGCGCCGATCGCCGACCGGACCGCCGTGGCGGCCTGCTCGTTGGGGGCCTCCACGACACTGCCGTCGGGCAGCGTGATCTTCACGCCCTTGCCGTCGTCGGGCGCCCCCGACGAACCCGTGTCGGGCCGAGGCGTGCCCGACGTGCCCGGCGTGCCGCGGGAACTGCGTGTGGACTGCGACTGGGTGGGTGTGGCCATCACGGTGCTCAGCAGCGAGCCCGCGCCGTTGAGCACGCCGGAGGCGGCGGACGCCGCTTGCTGCACGCCCGCGGCGGGCACACCGGCGAGTGAGGGGGTCGGCGGCGGCGGGGTCAGGTCGTTCATCGACGCGGTGTGCGTCTGCAACTCGTTCTGCACCCGGCCGACGACAGTGAGCGCCTGGTTGAGATGGTCGATCGCCGAACCGACGAGCACCGTCAGCCCCTCCGGCGTCGCCAGGACCGGGCCCATGCTCGCCGCCGTGTTCACGAAGGACTGCGCGATATCGGTGAGCTCTTTCTGGCCCGTCTCGACCTCGCCCGCGGCCTGGTTCACGACCGTGGCCATCTCGTTGCCGCGATCGGAGATGGTGGCCGCGGAGGTCTGCACCCGCAGCGCCTTCGCCGTGGCAGCGTCGGCGGCGCGGCCGTCCCACGCGTCGTTCATCCCGTTGATGCTGTCGCGGCCCATCTGATGGATCCGGTCGACCGCGGTCGAGGTGCTGCGCAGCGCGTCGGTGGGACCGCCGGAGGGCAGCACACCGCTGCCGAAGCTGGCGAGCAGGTCCAGGATCGGCTGGGCCAGTGCGTTGACATCGATCACGCGCTCACTCCAGCTCGGCGGCCGCGCTCCGCAGCGCGCCCGCGTGGGCGGCGTCGGTCTCGGTGAGGACGGCCGCAGCACCGGTGGCAGCGCCGCCCATGCTGGTCAGCACCGCCGACAGCTGACCGATGGAGGCGACGTGCCCGGCGTGCGCCGCGGCGTAGGCCGCCATGAAGTCACCGCCGATCAGGCCCATGATCGGCCCGAGCAACGCGGGCTCGGCGGCCGCCGCGCTCACCCCCGCCGCCGCCATCTCACCGGCCATGACGTGGGCGGTCGCGCCATAGGCAGCGATGCCTTCGGTGTCCGCCGACATCTTTCGCATCAGAGCTTCCCCCATCTGTTGTTCCCAGGCAGAGTACGTCATCCACTTGGTTCGACGCGCGCGGTTGCGTTTCGGTTCCGCCGCATCGAGAAAAAGTTCGGTGGCGTCCGGCGGCGCGCCCGCGACCGACCTTATCGTTCCCTCATGCGCACCCACACCGTGGACCATCCACTCGTCGCCGCCCTGCTCACCACGATGCGGGACGAGCGTACGCCGAATCCGGCTTTCCGTGCCGCACTGCGGGATCTGACCGGAATCCTGATCTACGAGGCGCTGCGCGAGGCGGAGGTGGAGCGCTTCGAGATCGCCACACCGGTCGCTCCCGCCGAAGGCTTCCGCCTGGCCCACCCGCCGCTGCTGGTTCCGGTGCTGCGCGCCGGACTCGGCATGGTGGACGCGGCCGCCGAGCTGATCCCGGACGCCGGAATCGGATTCGTCGGAATCGCCCGCGACGAGGACACGCACCTGCCGGTGCCGTACATGGAATCGCTGCCCGCGGATCTCGCCGGACTGCCGGTCTTCGTGCTCGACCCGATGCTGGCCACTGGCGGCTCCATGCGGCACACCCTCGAACTGCTCGCGGCGCGCGGCGCCACCGACATCACCGCGGTGTGCGTGGTCGCCGCCCCGGAAGGCATTGCGACGCTGGCTGATTCGGGCCTGCCGGTGCGGCTGGTCACCGCCGTGGTGGACGCGGGCCTGAACGAGAACGCGTATATCGTGCCCGGCCTCGGCGACGCGGGCGACAGGCAATTCGGCCCGCGCTGAAGCGTTTCCGGGTCAGAACTTCCGGCAGAACTCGCGCAGCGCCGAGAGGCGTTCGCGCGCGGCGGCTCGCGCGGCGGGGAGATCGGCACGCGAGCCGACCGGTTCGACCACCTCCAAGTAGCACTTGAGCTTCGGTTCGGTGCCGGAAGGGCGGACCACCACGCGGGACGAAACGCCCTGGAAGACGAGCGCGTCGGTCCGCATGCGGCCCCGCACCAGGAGTTGATCGGTGTACTCCATCGGCTCGCCGGCGATCTCGCCCGGCGGATCGGCCCGCAACCGCTCGACCGCGGCCGCCGCCTCGGCGGAGGAGGCCAGCCGCAACGACACCTGCTCGCCCGCGTGCAGGCCGAATTCCACCGCGTAGTTGTCGAGTTCGTCGTTCAGGTCGCGGCCCGCCGCCTTCAGCCGGGCCACCAGGTCCGCGGCCAGCACGGCGGCGGAGATCCCGTCCTTGTCTCTGACCGCCGCCGGGTCGACGCAGTGGCCGATCGCCTCCTCGTAGGCGTAGACCAAACCGTCGCCCGCGCGGGCCAGCCATTTGAATCCCGTGAGCGTCTCCGCGTAGCGGCCGCCCCGCGCCGCGGCCAGCTTCGACAGCAGTCGCGAGGACACGATGGTCGTCGCCACCAGCGCGCCGTCCGGGGCGGTGCGCAGCACGCAGTCGCCGAGCAGCACACCGGTCTCGTCGCCGCGCAGCATCCGCCAGGCGCCGTCCGCCCCCGGAACGCCCACCGCGCAGCGGTCCGCGTCCGGGTCCAGCGCGATCGCCACGTCGGCGCCGACCCGAGCCGCCGTCGCCAGCAGCAGGTCGGTCGCGCCGGGTTCCTCCGGGTTCGGGAACGCGACGGTCGGGAAGTCGGGATCCGGTGCGAACTGCTCCTGGACCACGTGGATGTCGGAGAATCCCGCCGCGCGGAGCGCTCCGACGGCGAGTTCGCCGCCGACGCCGTGCAGCGGGGTGAGCGCGATCCGGACGTTCGCGCGCTCGCCCGGTCCGCCGATCCAGGCGGGCAATTCGGCGACGCGCCGCAGATAGCGGCGCACCACGTCGTCGTCGGCAGGGGTGACCGGCAGGCGATCGATCGGCTCGGCGACGGCCTCGATGCAGCGCTCGATCTCGGCGTCGGCCGGGGCGATCAGCTGGGATCCGCCGTCGAGGTAGACCTTGTAGCCGTTGTCGGTGGCCGGATTGTGCGAGGCCGTGATCTGCACGCCCGCGACCGCCCCCAGCTCACGCACCGCGTACGCGACCACGGGCGTCGGCAGCGGACGCGGCAGCAGCGTCACGGGGAAGCCCGCCGCGGCGAAGATCTCCGCGGTCGCCACGGCGAACTCGGCGGAACCGTGCCTGGCGTCGCGGCCGACGACCACCGCGCCGCCGCCCAGGCAGCGGTCACGCAGCCACGCCACGAGCCCCGCCGTCGCGCGGCTCACCGTGGTGACGTTCATGCCGTCCGGGCCGTCGCGCAACGGCCCGCGCAGGCCGGCCGTGCCGAAGCGCAGCATCTAGACCCGTTCCAGCACGCCGCGCAGCAGCTTGCCGAGCCGGGGCGCGGCGGCATGCCCTTCGGCGAGCACCTCCGCATGGGACAGATGCGCGCCCGTCACCCCCGCGGCCAAGTTGGTGACCAGCGAGATACCCAGCAGCCGCGCACCGAGCGCGCGAGCGGCGATCGCCTCCAGCACCGTGGACATGCCGACCAGATCCGCGCCGATCGTGCCAAGCATCCGGATCTCGGCGGGCGTCTCGTACTGCGGCCCGGTGAGGCCCGCGTAGACGCCCTCGGTCAGGCTCGGATCGATCTCCCTGGCCAGCGCCCGCAACTGCGGATCCCAGGCGTCGACCAGGTCGACGAAGGTCGCGCCGGCCAGCGGCGTGCGGCCGGTCAAGTTGAGATGGTCGCTGATCAGCACCGGCTCACCCACCCGAAGGCCGGACCGGATACCGCCCGCCGCGTTGGTCAGCACGACGATCTCCGCGCCCGCCGCCACGGCCGCCGACACCGGGTGCACCACATCGGCGGGCTGATATCCCTCGTAGAGGTGCTGGCGGCCCATCAGGAGCAGCACGTCGTTGTCGTCCACCTGAACGGAATGGATCACGCCGACGTGGCCCTGTGCGGTCGGCGTCCCGAAACCGGGCAGCTCCGGCATCGGCACCGACGCCCGCGGCGCCCCGATCTCCGCGGCCGCGTCCTGCCAACCGGATCCCAGCACCACCGCGATCCGGTGACGTGACACTCCCGTACGTTCGGCGATCGCCTCAGCGGCCTGTTCGGCAAGCATGATCGTCACGATAGTGGATTCCAGCGCCTGCGGCGCTGGGTGTTCGCGGCCCCTTTGTGGCTCGCGTGTGCGCGACCGCCGCTTGCTCCTTCGTCGCGTACGCGGCGGCCGCGCACACGCGAG
>NZ_JBSFNF010000022.1:0-40475 GCF_053586955.1 Nocardia sp. NPDC003726
TGTCCTGTGGGCACTGCTGCGCGACGGCCGCGAATTCAGCTTCGACACGCCGATACCGGTGGCCTCCGCGACTTGACACGGTCATTGAGAGTCCTCTCTACTGCCCGCTCTTGCGCGCCGCGAGATCGTCGTCGAACCGGGCGCGGATCTCGTCGGCGACGCCGGCGAGGTTGAGTTCGAAGGTGAAGCCCTGCTCGTACCGGTAGCTGCGGTGCACGTCCTGCACATCGATGCCGTTGAGCGCGCGCTTGGCCGCGCGGATCACCCGGCCGTCCTTGGCCGCGATGTTCTTGGCCAGCTCCAAGGCGGCGGCGTCGAGTTCGGCGCGCGGCACCACCTGGTACACCGAGCCGTAGTGGTGCAGCTGCTGTGCGGTGATGGTGCTCGCGGTGTAGAACAGCGCCCGCATCAAGTGCTGGGGGACCAACCGTGCGAGGTGGGTCGCCGCGCCGAGTGCGCCGCGGTCGACCTCGGGCAGTCCGAAGGTGGCGTCGTCGGAGGCGATCACGACGTCCGCGTTGCCGACCAGGCCGATGCCACCGCCCAGGCAGAAGCCCTGCACCGCCGCGATCACCGGCACCTGGCACTCGTACACCGCCGCGAACGCCTCGAAGCAGCCGTGGTTGGCGTCGATCAGCGCTTGGTGGCCCGGCTTGCTCTGGATCTCTTTGATATCGACGCCCGCGTTGAAGCCCCGGTTCTCCGCGCGCAGCACCACCACTTTGGTGTCCGGGTCGCGGCCCGCCGCGCGCACTTCATCGGCGATCGTGAACCACCCGTCCGTCGGGATGGCGTTGACCGGCGGATAGTCCACCGTGACCACGCTGATGCCGGTCGATTCCGAGTGGCGATTGATCCCCATGGCGAGTCCCATCGTGTGTGCACGCATTGGCAAAGCAAGCAGTTGCTTGGTAGGTTAGCACGGTGCCACTCGAAATCGATCTGTCCGGCCGCGTCGTTCTGGTGACGGGCGGTGTGCGCGGTGTCGGCGCGGGCGTGAGCAAGGCGTTCCTGGCCGCGGGCGCGACCGTCGTGGCGTGCGCGCGCCGACCGGCCGACGCGCCCGTCGAAGCCTGCGGCCGCGCGATCGACTTCGTGCCGTGCGATGTGCGGGACGAGGGCGCGGTGCGCGCACTGATCGACACGATCACCGAGCGTCACGGCCGGCTCGACCATCTGGTCAACAACGCGGGCGGCGCTCCCTTTGCACTCGCCGCCGACGCGAGCAAGAACTTCCACGCCAAGATCGTCGAGCTGAACCTGCTCGCTCCGCTGCTGCTGGCGCAGGCCGCCAACGCGGTGATGCAGCGGCAGGACGAGGGCGGCTCCATCGTCAACATTTCCAGCGTCAGCGGGCACCGTCCGTCGCCCGGCACCGCCGCCTACGGCGCGGCCAAAGCGGGCGTGGACAGTCTCACCGGCTCGCTCGCCGTCGAGTGGGCGCCGAAGGTGCGGGTGAACTCGCTGGTGGTGGGGCCGGTCGACACCGAGTTGAGCCGAATGCACTACGGCGATCAGGACGGCGTCGACGCGGTGGGCCGGACCATCCCGCTCGGTCGCATGGCCCGTCCCGACGATGTCGGCCGCTGCGCCGTCTTCCTGGCCTCGCCGCTGGCCGACTACGTCAGCGGCGCGACCCTGCTGGTGCACGGCGGCGGCGAACGGCCCGCCTTCCTCGCCGCCTCCAACGCCGACCAGCAGTCCTGAACGACCGGACACGAAGAAGGACACATATGGACACCGAGCAGATCTGCGCCGGGCGCGTCGTCATCGTCACCGGCGCGGGCCGGGGCATCGGCCGCGCGCACGCCCTCGCCTTCGCCGCGGCGGGCGCCAGCGTCGTGGTCAACGACATCGGTTCGACCCTCGACGGCGCGGCCACCGCGGAAACGCCCGCCGCGCAGGTGGTCGCCGAGATCGAGGCGCTGGGCGGCCGCGCGGTGGCCAACGGTGACGACGTGGCGGACTGGGAAGGCGCCCGCAGGCTCGTCCACCAGGCCGTCGATACTTTCGGCAAGCTGGACGTGCTGGTCAACAACGCCGGATTCGTGCGCGACCGGATGCTGGTCAACCTGGGCGAGGACGAGTGGGACGCGGTGATCCGCGTGCACTTGAAGGGCCACTTCGCCACCATGCGGCACGCGATCGAATACTGGCGTGCGGAGTCCAAGGCCGGCCGTCCGGTCGACGGGCGGATCATCAACACCAGCTCCGGCGCCGGTCTGCAGGGCAGCGTCGGCCAGAGCAACTACGGCGCGGCCAAGGCGGGCATCGCGGGCCTGACGCTGACCGCCGCCGCCGAGTTCGCCCGCTACGGCGTGACGGTGAACGCGATCGCCCCGTCCGCGCGCACCAGGATGACCGAGACGGTGTTCGCGGACATGATGGCCAAGCCCGACAGCGGCTTCGACGCGATGGCGCCGGAGAACGTGTCTCCGCTGGTCGTGTGGCTGGGCAGCGCGCAGTCGGCGGCGGTGACCGGACGGGTGTTCGAGGTGGAGGGCGGCAAGGTGGCGCTGGCCGACGGATGGCGGCACGGCGTGCCCGTCGACCGCGGCGCCCGCTGGGATCCGGCAGAACTCGGGCCGGTCGTGGCCGATCTGATCGCCAAAGCGACTCCGCCGGAGCCCGTGTACGGGGCCTGACCGGCCTCGACCCTTTCGGGGGCGCGTTCGCGGACCGGGGTTTAGTATGGGCACCCGTCCGTTTGGGAAGTCCCGTGTGAGAGTGGCGACCGGGCACAGAACTGCGCTTCGACTGATGAGGGGAAGGCTCGGCGCATGGAGGTAGGTCGCGCATTCCGTGTGCTGGCGGCATCCGGCGCCGTCGCCGGCTCCGCGCTGCTCGGCAGCCCTGCCTCCGCCGACGTGCCGTCTTCCTGCCCCTCGTGCGTGGCGGATCCCGCTCCGCCGCCCTATGACAGCGGCGATCCCTGGTTTCCCCTGACCGTGCCGGGGCAGCCGTCGAAGATCAGCGCGGTCCCGGCACGGCCGACCACGGGGACCGGCACCGCCGCGCCGGGTCCGGCGGGGGCAAGTACGGCCGGTCTCGGCACCGGTTCGGCGGGATCGGGGATCGCACTCGGCACCGGTTCGGCCGGTCTGGGCCTGGTGCTCGGCTCCGGTTCGGCTGGACTGGGTGTTGCGCTGGGTTCTGGTTCGGCTGGTCTTGGGGTCGCGCTGGGCACTGGTTCGGCTGGTCTCGGGGCTGCGCTGGGCACTGGTTCGGCTGGTCTTGGGGCTGCGCTGGGCACTGGTTCGGCTGGTCTCGGTGTTGCGCTGGGCGCTGGTTCGGCTGGTCTTGGGGCTGCGCTGGGCGCTGGTTCGGCTGGTCTTGGGGTCGCGCTGGGCACTGGTTCGGCTGGTCTTGGGGCTGCGCTGGGCACTGGTTCCGCTGGTCTTGGTGTGGTGCTCGGCTCCGGTTCTGCCGCCTTGGGTTCGGCCGCGGTGGGCACCGGTTCGGCTGTCCTCGGGCTCGGTTCGGCTGCGGTGGGCACCGGGTCCGCGGTCCTGAGTGGCACCGGTTCGGCAGCGGTCGGGTCGGCGGCTGTGGGTTCGGCCGCAACCGGTTCCGCCGCAATGGGGACCGGCTCAGCCGTCCTTGCTGGTACCGGTTCCGCGGCGACCGGGTCGGCGGCTGTGGGTTCGGCCGCAACCGGTTCCGCCGCGGTGGGTTCGGCGGCAATCGGTTCGGCCGCCGTCGGGTCCGCGAGTCCGCTTCTGCCGTTGTTGATTCCGCTTCCGCAAGTGACCGCTCCGCCCACTCCCGCGCTCCCGCCGATAACCGTGCCATCGGTTCCCGCTCGCGAGGCGCCAGGGCGCGCACCGATACCGGTAGGCGCGCCGTCGATTCCGCCACTCGACGCGCCCCTGCCCGACCTCACCGACCCCGCCCCGCCACAGGCGCGCGGGCCGGGTTCCCTTCCTGCGGTCCGTCCGGCCGCCGTCGCCGACGATCTGCCCGCCCCGCAGCTGCTGCCGGTGATCGGCGGACTGATCGCGTTCGCCCTCGCGGGCGCGGCGTCCGGCGTGATCAGTTTCCGGAGCGCCGCGGCCACGCAGGCCAGGATCGACGCGGCCCGCGCCCAATTCTTCCCGAGGCCGGGAGAGGACCGTCGATGAGCGTGAGCCGGATACGCGATGACCTGCGTTCCTATCGCCGGGTCGCCGCCGCCGTCGACGCGGTGTGCGCGGTGGCGGCCGACTTCGACGCGACAACGCTGGACGAAGTGGTCGGTGCGATCGCGGACGAGCGCCGCCGCGACATCGAGATCGCCAGCGCAAGATTGGGTCCCGGCGTCTGCGGCCAGCGCAGGTTCTATCCCGACCGCGACGTGATCGTGCTGGCCGAGACGCTACCGAGCCGCGAGCACACCCTCGCCCACGAACTGGGGCACATCGTTTTCGACCACGAAGGCGCGCCCGCACCGGAAGTGACCCTGGAGGCGAGCGACGACCTGATCGCCTACATGCTCAGTCAGCGCGCCCATCAGCGGATCGTCGACGACGGCACGGACGAGCTCGCCGAATGGGAAGCCGAGACGTTCGCCGCCATGCTGATGACCAGACTGCGCGTGTTCAACAGCCGGGGCGCGGGCGTCTCGGTCCTTCGATTCGACGAGGCGCTCGGATGATCCTGTGGGCGACAGCTCTGCTGGTCTGGATGGCGGCCGGCGCGCGGGTGGGGCGCGTGCTGGTCAAGCCGGCGACCACGGCCCGCGTCGCCATCGTCGTCGCGGTCGCCGCCGTCGCGCTCGCCGCGACCGTCGCGGTGCCCGAGATCGCGCTCGCCGTGGACCATCTCGTGCCGAGGGGCCTGCACGCGGGCCTGCTGTCCGATGGCGTCGCCACCGCGAGCTGGATCGCGTTCGCGACGGCCACCTCGGTGGTCGCAGCGGCGGCCTGGCCGGTGGTGTCGCGGCGGCATCTGCGGCGAATCGCCCTGGCGATCCACGGCGTCGGCCTGTGCGCGGTCGTGCTCACGCTGGCCTGGTCGTTCACACTCGGCTGGGCGGTGGTGGCCGCAGGGTGCGCGTTCGTCGTCGTCACCGGTCTGCGCAACCTGGACTGGACAGCGCTCGGCCGCGGCATCGCGCTGTATACGGCGGGCACGGCGGTGATCGCGGTGCTGGCCGTGGACCGCATTCGGCACGCGCCGCGCGTCGTGCCCGGCGATCCGGGCTGGGCCTGGCCCGCTCGGGCGGTCGCGAGCCTGGTCATCGCGCTGGGCGCGGTGTGGATCGTGGTGGAACTCTGGGTGCGCGCGCGGCTGCTGCTGCGCCGGATCCGCCCGCTGCATCGGACCATGGTCGGTCGTTTTCCCGAGGTGGTCGCGCACGAACAGAGCGGATTCTCCACGCAGTTGAGGGCTTCCGACCAGGTGGCGCAGATCATCGACGCGCTGTATCTGCAGTCCGGCGGCGGCCTCGTGCTGGCGGAACTCGCTGCGCCGCCCGCTTCGGTGGCGGACCGGGCCGATCGGGTGGCCCGGTGGGCGCGCGATCCCGCGGGGGCGGCCGCGGTGGACGCGCGGTGGATTGCTCCGCCGGAGGGGATTAGTCCGCGCGGCTGGGTGCAGGCCGTCGCACGCGCCTATCGGACAACCGCGCCCGGCTCCGCTCGAAATTGATCGACTTCGCGCGAATGCGATCAATCGGGCGCAATAGCCGGTCGATCGGACTATTCGGACAGACCGGTTGGACCGGGAATCCTCTTCGCTGCGAACGGCCGTCGGCGAACCCCGCCGAAAGTGCATATGTAAGTACACCATCGGTGGCGCGGCACTAACCGGCGCGCGGTCACGCCCCAATTTCTCTGGGGGCGACCACGCGCCGGTTGTGTGCTTCGCCCGCTTACGCGCGCATAACACAGCACAGTGCGACCCGGTGGGTCGCACTGTGCTGCCGTGCAGATGAACCTATTCGGTTCCATCCGGAGGAATTTCGGGCAAGCCCTCGCTTGCCCGCAACTTCTCCGCCATGGAGGTGAGCAGATTCTGTGATTCTTCGGACAAGTCGAACGCTCTACTCGACAGCCGTCGCAGTCCGTAGCCCTGCAGCTGGGACAGCAGCTCCAGATCGTGATCGATCTTGGCGGCGTAGATGTCGTTGAAGAAGTAGTCCGGCTTGACTTTGAAGAACTTCGCCAGGGCGGCCACCGTCTCATCGGACGGGTTCGTCCGCTGTCCCGACCGCAACTGCGACAGGTACGGTTTCGAGATCGGATGTCCGGAGGCCGTCAGCGCTGCCGCAACCTCCGCGTTGGTGTGCGGCTTACGCCCCGGGGGATGCACGGTTTCGAACAGCTTGTTCAGCCGCGCCGCGAAATCAGCCATTGTGAGCCGCCCAATTCCCTTCGCTGTACTAACAGTCGTTATCTCGGATACGTATCATTGATATTAGCGGCTCAGTAACTGAAAACCTACGCCTGATTCCGGATTTCCTTGAAGCTTCTAGGTCGGAAGGCGGCGAAGGTACTGGGACGGTCGCGTTTGCGGGTCACCCCAAGGCCTCTCGAGAAGCCGCGGTACGAACCGGTTCTGGCCCGTCGCTGCGGTCTCGCCGCAAGGGGTCTTGATAGCCGCAAGATAGCTGACATCTCATGAACTCGGCCGTACATGGGTTTGTGTGGCGTACGACACGTTTGCGCCCGTGGGGGATGAACGTTCAACCAACGCGCATGAAATGGTTGAAGTCACAAACGTTCGATGATCGTTCCTGTCGCGAGTGCGCCACCGGCGCACATGAGAACCATTGCGGTGCTGCGGTCGGAGCGCTCCAGTTCGTGCAAAGCCGTTGTGATGAGGCGTGATCCGGTCGAGCCGACCGGATGCCCCAGGGCGATGGCGCCACCGTTGACATTAACCCGATCCATGTCAGGTTGGTGTACAGAAGCCCAGGAAAGTGCAACCGAGGCGAACGCTTCGTTGATCTCGAAAAGGTCGATGTCGCCGATATTCATGCCGGACCGTTCCAGCAGCCTGGTGCACGCCTGCACGGGGCCGTCGAGGTGGAACTCCGGCTCCGCGCCGACCACCGCCTGTGTGACGATCCGTGCCCGCGGTCGCAAACCCGCACGCTGCGCGGCCTTCTCGTCCATCAGCAGCACCGCGGCGGCGCCGTCGGAGATCTGCGAGGACGACCCGGCGGTGTGCACGCCGCCCTCCAGCACCGGCTTCAGCTTCGCCAGGCCCTCGACGGTGGTCTCGCGCAGGCCCTGATCCCGTGTCACGTCGAGTTTTTCGCCGGTGGGATTGCCTTCCTTGTCGACCGCGGGAGCGGTGACGGTGAGCACCTCGCGATCGAACCGGCCTTCCGCCCACGCCTGGCCGGCCAGCCGCTGCGAGCGCGCGCCGAACGCGTCCACGTCCGCGCGAGTGATGCCGCGCCGCTTGGCGATTCGCTCCGCCGCCTCGAACTGGTTGGGCAGGTCGATGTTCCACGACGCGGGCCTGCGCGGCCCGGCGTGCTCGCCGACGTTGGCGCCCAGGGGAACCCGGCTCATCGCCTCCACGCCGCAGGCCATGCCGATGTCGATGGCGCCGGCCGCGATCAGGCCCGCGATGAGGTGGTTGGCCTGCTGCGCGGAACCGCACTGGGTGTCGATCGTGGTGGCGCCGACCTGCCACGGCAGGCCCGCGTGCAGCCATGCCACCCGGGTGACGTTGTTGGACTGCTCGCCCGCCTGGGTGACGCAGCCGCCGATGACCTGCTCGACCTGCGCGGGGTCCAGGTGCGCGCGCTCGAGCACCCCGCGCTGGGCCGCGCCGAGCAGTTCGGCCGCGTGCAGGCCCGACAGCCAGCCGCCGCGCTTGCCGATCGGGGTCCGTGCGGCCTCGACGATCACCGGTGTGCCCATGTCCAACCTTTCCCTTGGGACAGAAAACTGAAACGCGTTCATAGCACTTGCCAGAGGCAGATCTGTCCGGTTTCTTTCCTCGTTCTCGCGCCTGTGCTTCAATGATTATAGAACGTGTTTCAGTTTGTCGAAGGAGACATCTGGTGGTAGACACTCGGAATGCCCGGCCGAATCTCCCGGACGGGTTCGACGTCACGGACCCGGACATCTACGCCGAGCGTGTTCCGGTCGAGGAGTTCGCCGAACTGCGCCGGACCGCGCCGATCTGGTGGAATCCGCAGTCCCCTGACGTCAGCGGCTTCCACGACGACGGCTTCTGGGTGGTCAGCAAGCACGCCGACGTCAAAGAGGTCTCGCGGCGCAGCGACGTGTTCTCCAGTTTCGAGAACACCGCCATCCCGCGTTTCAACGACGACATCGCCCGCGAGCAGATCGAGCTGCAGCGGATCGTCCTGCTGAACATGGACGCGCCGGAGCACACCAAGCTGCGCAAGATCATCTCGCGCGGCTTCACCCCGCGTGCCATCAACGGCCTGCGCGCGGAGCTGTCGGCCCGCGCCGAATCGATCGTGAAGGCGGCGGCCGAGTCGGGCTCGGGGGACTTCGTGACCCAGATCGCCTGCGAACTGCCGTTGCAGGCCATCGCCGAGCTGATCGGCGTGCCGCAGGAAGACCGGATGAAGGTCTTCTCCTGGTCCAACGACATGACCGGCTACGACGACCCGGAGAGCACGGCCGACCCGGTCGCGGCGTCGGCGGAGATCCTGGGCTACGCCTACCAGATGGCGGCCGCGCGCAAGCAGTGCCCGGCCGACGACATCGTCACCACGCTGATCGAGGCCGATGTCGACGGGGACAAGCTCACCGAGGAGGAGTTCGGCTTCTTCGTGATCATGCTCGCCGTCGCGGGCAACGAGACCACGCGCAACGCCATCTCACACGGCATGATCGCGTTCCTGGAGAACCCGGACCAGTGGGAGCTGTTCAAGAAGGAACGCCCCGCCACGGCCGCCGACGAGATCATCCGGTGGGCCACCCCGGTCACCTCGTTCCAGCGCACCGCGCTGGAGGACACCGAACTCGGCGGCGTCCAGATCAAGAAGGGCCAGCGCGTGGTCATGCTGTACCGCTCGGCCAACTTCGACGAGGAGGTCTTCGACCACCCGGAGAAGTTCGACATCATGCGCAAGGACAACCCGCACCTGGCCTTCGGCGGCACCGGCGCGCACTTCTGCATCGGGGCGAACCTGGCCCGGCTGGAGATCGACCTGATCTTCAATGCCATCGCCGACCACCTGCCCGACATCACCAAGGTCGCCGACCCCAAGCGGTTGCGTTCGGGCTGGCTCAACGGGATCAAGGAGTTCCCGGTCGACTACAAGACCTGCCCGGTGGCGCACTGAGACATAGAAAGGCCCTCGCACTTCGGTGCGAGGGCCTTTTCGTCCGGTACCGAGTCAGCCGATCGGCCGCGCGGTCTTCATGGCGCGATCGACCTCCCAGAACGCCCGCAGTGCGGCGATCTTGCCCTCCTCGTTCACCCGGTAGGTGAACACGCCGTCGGCGTCGATCAGGTGCCCGCCGATGGTGCTGCGGATCGTGCCGGTGAAGGCGACCTCGCGGCCGCAGGCGAACGAGTCTCCGAAGAGGAATTCGATCAGATCGGTCTTCGCGATCGCCTTGTCCCAGAACGCGGCGATGGCCTCGGTGCCGCGGTGGCCCTTGCCCTCCGGGTCGAAGCCCGACGGGCCGATGGGGTCCTCCACGACGCCGTCCTCGGCGAACAGGGCGACCCAGGCCTGCTTGTCCCGGGCGCGCACCGCGGCCTGCGAGGCGAGGCCCGCGGCGCGGGCCGGATGTTCGGTGGTGGTCATACGGCCTCCCTCGACCGGTTGACGGGCCTCACCGCGCGGCGAGGACGGGTTCGGCGATGTATTGCTGGGCGAACTTGCGCAGCGAGTCCTGCTTGGCGGCCAGTTCGCCGTCGAATCCGATGCCGTCGGCCAGCCAGGGCACCACGATCGCGTCGGTGACGCCCGCGTCCGCGAGATCTTGATAGCCGGACCGGCCGAAGCGATCGACGCACACCGCCTGGATCTCGAAGGGCTCGTCGGCGCGGCCGTACTCCGAACGCAGCGCGGCGAGCTTGCCGATGGTGTTCCGCAGTTCGTCGTAGGTCATCATGGCCGAGGTCCAGCCGTCGCCCACCCGTGCGGCGCGGCGCAGCGCCGCCTCGGTGTGTCCGCCGATGTAGAACGGCACCGGCTCGCTCGGGGCCGGACTCATCTGGAGCGGATCGAAGTCGAAGAACTCGCCGTGGTACTCGACCATGCCGCCGGCGAGCACCAGTTTGATCACTTCGATCATCTCGTCCACCCGCGCGCCGCGGCGTGCGAACGGCACGCCGCACCACTCGAATTCCTCCGGCGCCCAACCGATTCCGACGCCGAAACCGAAGCGGTTGCCCGACAGGTTGGCCACCGAGCCGACCTGCCGGGCCAGCAGCAGCGGGTTGCGCGAGCCCAGCTTCAGCACGTTGGTGTAGAAGCGGATACGGCTGGTGACGGCCGCCATGGCGGTCGCGCCGATAAGCGGATCGACCCACGGGGTGTCCGGCCCCCAGAACCTGCTGCCGTCCGGGGTGTAGGGGTACTTCGCCGACGCCGACTTCATGTAGAACAGTGAGTCCGGCAGCGCGATCGACGAGAAACCGCACTCTTCGGCGGTCTTCGCCAGTTCGGTCAGCTGGTCCAGCGGACTCAGCGCTATGCCGACGGTGAACTTCAGCGCGGTCACCGTCGCTCCGATCCGACCACCCACATCGAGAAGTACTGCGAACCACCGCCGTACGCGTGGCCGAGCGCTTTGCGCGCGCCCTCGACTTGATAGTCCCCGGCCCGTCCCATGACCTGCTTGGCGGCCTCGGCGAACCGGATGAGTCCGGAGGCGCCGATCGGATTGGACGACAGCACGCCGCCGGACGGATTGACCGGAAGGGTGCCGCCGATCTCGGTCTCGCCCTTGTCGGTGAGCTTCCAGCCGTCCCCCTGCGGCACGAAGCCGAGGTTCTCCAGCCACATCGGTTCGAACCAGGAGAACGGGACGTAGATCTCGGCCACGTCGATCTCCTCCAGCGGGTTGGTGATGCCCGCCGTCTGCCACAGCGCCGCGGCCGCGTCCCGGCCCGCCTGCGGATTGACCTGGTCGCGTCCGGCGAACGTGGTCGGTTCGGTGCGCATCGCGGTGCCGTGTACCCAAGCGACCTTCCGTCCGGTGGCCTCGACCGCTTCGGCCGCGTCCGCGTCGCCCAGCACGATCGCGCACGCGCCGTCGGAGGACGGGCAGGTTTCGTCGAAGCGGATCGGGTCCCACAGCATCTGCGAGGCGAGCACCGATTCCAGCGTGATGTCGGGCTGCTTCAGGTGCGCCAGCGGGTTCTTGGCTCCGTTGCGGCGATCCTTCACCGCCACCATGGCGCCGATGTGACCGGGGGCGTTGGAGCGCCGGATGTAGGAGCGCACGTGGGGGGCGAAGTATCCGCCCGCGCCCGCGCCGACCGGCATGGTGAACGGCACGGGGATCGACAGCGCCCACATGGCGTTCGACTCCGACTGCTTCTCCCAGGCCACGGCGAGCACGCGCTTGTGCACGCCCGCCTGGATCAAGTTGGTCGCGACGATGCCGGTGGAGCCGCCGACCGAACCGGCGGTGTGCACCCGCAGCAGCGGCTTGCCGGTGGCGCCGAGCGCGTCCGCCATGAACAGTTCGGGCATCATGACGCCCTCGAAGCCGTCGGGCGCCTTACCGACCACGACCGCGTCGATGTCGGCGATGGTGAGACCGGCGTCGGCCAGGGCACGATCGATGGCCTCGCGGCACATGCCCGACATGGACACGTCGGTCCGTTTCGTCACGTGATGGGTTTGTCCGGTGCCGAGCACCGCGGCGGGCAAGCTCATCGGTTCTCCGATTCCAAGACGGTCACAAGGTTCTGCTGCAACGCGGGGCCGCTGGTGGCGTGCGCCAACGCGCGATTCGCCGAGCCCGCGATGATGGCCTCGGCCGCGAAGCCGATGCGTTCCAGGCCCGCCGCGAACATGGGGTGGGCCGCGAGCGCGCCGCCGGACGGGTTCACCTTCGTGCCGTTCGTCAGCCCGATCGCCTCGGTGAGGATCAGCTGCTGATGGCTGAACGGCGCGTGCAGTTCGGCGATGTCGAAACCGCTCACGTCGCCGCCGGTGACCGCCTTGGCGGCGGCGGCCGTCGAGGGCGAGACGGTGAGGTCGCGCGCACCGAGCACGGGAGTGTCGATCCGGTGCGCCATGCCGGTGATCCAGGCGGGACGGTCGCACAGTTCGCGGGCGCGGTCACCCACGGCGAGCACGATCGCGGCCGCGCCGTCGGTGATCGGCGCGATGTCGTGCGCGCGCAGCGGATCGGCGACGTAGGGCTGGTCGAGCAGGCTGTCGACGTCACCGTCACCTGCCGCGACGGCTGCCATGTCCCGCTCGGTCCAGCGGCCCGCGTCCAGACCGGCGCGCGCCTGCAGGCCCGCGATGGACCAGGCGTCCGGCCACAGCGGCGCGACCAGGTAGGGGTCCAGCTGCATGGTGAGCACTTGGCGCAGCGTGCCGGCGGAGGACTTGCCGAAGCCGTACACCAGCGCCGTCGTCGCCTGCCCCGAGCGCAGTTTCACCCACGCCTCGTACAGCGCCCACGCGGCGTCCATCTCGACGTGCGATTCGTTGATCGGCGGCACCGCGCCGATGGCGTCGATCGCCGAGATGAACGAGAAGGCGCGTCCGGCGAGGTAATCGGACGAGCCGGAGCACCAGAAGTCGATGTCGGACTTGGTGATGCCGAGTCGGTCGTAGAGCTGCTGGAAGCAGGGCACCAGCATCTCGACACCGTTGGTGGTGCCGAAGGTCTCCGGCACGTGCGGCGCGTGGGCGAAACCCACGACCGCGATGTCGGTGGCGTTGTCAGTCAACGTGCGCCTCTCTCAGAGGTGGTGCTTATAGGTCTCGTAGTCGGCGTCCGGCTCGCCGGAGGGGCGGAAATGGTCCACGTTCTCCAGGCCGTAGCCCCACTCCTCGCGCGGCTTCCACACCGCCTGCACCCGCATGCCCATGCGCACTTCGCTCGCGTCGCATCCGAGCACCAGATGCAGCACCGGGATGTCCGCACCGTCCAGCAGCACGTAGGCCGCGACGTACGGCGGCTTGATCCGCTGGCCCATGAACGGCACGTTGACGATGCAGAAGGTGGTCACGGTGCCGTGATCGGACAGTTCGATGAACTCGTCGGTCGGCCTGCCGTCGGTGGGATTCGCGCCGCGCGGCGGGAAGTACACCTTGCCCGCGGCGTCGGTGCGCGCGCCGATCAGCTTGCCTTCGGCGAGTCCGCGCAGGTAGACGGTCTCCTGCGGCGAGGCGGTGTGCTTGTAGGACAGGTCGACCGGCGTGGTGATCATGGTGACCGGGTCGGCGGCGGCGGACTCGACGGGTCCGGAGGACTTCTCGCCCGGCTCGAAGCAGAGGATGTCGCGAATGCTGCCCTCGGTCTGCTCGGCCCAGCGGGCGGTCACCCGCAAGCCTTGGTGGATGTCCTCGGGCGCGGCGACGTCGACGGCGTGCAACAGCGTCGTGTCGGCGCCGTCCAGCCGGATCAGGGCCCACGCGAACGGCCGGTCGAACGGCTGGCCGGGCAGCGGCTCGCGCACCCAGGTCCATGATTCGACGGTGCCGGTGTCGGCGACGTCGACGAATTCGGTCAGCGGTTCGGCGGTGATCGGATCGTATTCCGGCGGCGGCACGATCACCCGGCCGTCCGAGCCGCGCGCGCCGACGATCTTGTGGTCGCGCAACCGGGTCAGGAAGGTTCCGATGGTGGAGCCGACGGAGCGGGTGTAATCGAAACGCACCCGCAGGGGCGCGCTGAGTACCTCGGGCACGGCGTCCGTGTTCAATGCCGTGCCGCTACCACCAGCGATTGCCGTGGATGCAGTATTCCCCTGAGTCACGATATCGAGTAGAACAGGTTCTAACTCTGGTGGCAAGCAGTTGATCGGAAAGGGGTCCGGCGTGAAGTTCGGATTGCAACTCGGGTACTGGATGGCCCAGCCGCCCGCGAACGCGGGGGAGCTGGTGGTGGCGGCCGAGGAAGCCGGGTTCGACGCCGTCTTCGCCGCCGAGTCGTGGGGCTCGGATGCCTTCGGTCCGCTCACCTGGTGGGGTTCGTCCACGCGGCGGGTGCGCCTGGGCACGTCGGTGGTGCAGATGTCGGCGCGTACGCCCACGGCGACCGCCATGCACGCGCTCACCCTCGATCATCTCAGCGGTGGCCGCGCCATTCTCGGTCTGGGCGTCTCGGGTCCGCAGGTGGTGGAGGGGTGGTACGGCCAGCCGTTCGCCAAGCCGTTGCAGCGCACCCGCGAGTACGTCGGGATCGTGCGCCAAGTGCTGGCCAGGCAGGCGCCGGTCACCAGCGACGGCCCGCACTACCCGCTGCCGTACACCGGGCCTGGCTCGATCGGGCTCGGCAAGCCGCTGAAGCCGATCGTGCATCCGCTACGTGCGGATTTGCCGATCTGGCTGGGGGCGGAGGGGCCGAAGAACGTGGCGCTCACCGCCGAGATCGCCGACGGCTGGCTGGCCATCTACTACGCGCCGCGGCTCGCCGGGATGTACGACGAGTGGCTCGACGAGGGCTTCACGCGCGCGGGCGCGCGGCGCAGCAGGGCGGACTTCGAGATCGCCGCGAGTTGCCAGGTGGTCATCACCGACGACCCGGCGAGCGAGCTGGAACGGATGCGCTGGATCATGGCGCTCTACATCGGCGGCATGGGCGCGCCGGAACTCAATTTCCATGCCCAGGTGTACCGGCGCATGGGGTACGACCGCGAGGTCGACGAGATCGGCAAGCTGTTCCAGTCGGGCAAGAAGGCCGAGGCCGCCGCGGCGGTGCCGGACGAGCTGATTCTGGACACCGCGATCATCGGCGACGAGGAACATGTCCGCAAGCAACTGCGGGTCTGGGAGGCGGCGGGCGTCACCATGATGCTGGTGTCGGTTCCCGATGTCGCGCAATTGCATCGGCTCGCACCCCTTGTCGAATAGTAGAACACGTTCTAGATTCGATGGGGTGACTGCCTCACCCGCCCCGTCGGCTCCGCCGCCTCACCAGCCCCCCGCGCAGGAGCCAGTGCAAATTCTCGGTCTGTGGAACATCGCCGAAGCAGAACCCGATCGGATCGCGATGGTCGATCCCTGGGGCCGGGAGGTGACGTATCGCGAACTGGCCACGCTCGCCAATCGTTACGCCACCGGCCTGCGCGGGCTCGGCTTGAACACCGGTGACGTGCTGGTGACCATGGTGCACAACTGCGTGGAGGCGATCGCGGCGTATTTCGCGGCCTACCAGTCCGGGTTGTACATCGTCGCGGTGAACTGGCATCTCACCGGTCCGGAAGTGGCCTACATCCTGTCCGACAGCGAAGCCAAGGCGTTCATCGCCAGCGATCGTTTCGCCGCCGCCGCCAAGGCCGCCGCCGACGAGGCGGGGCTGCCCGCGACGGCGCGCTTCGCGGTGGGCGAGATCGAGGGCTTCAAGTCGGTGGCCTGGCTCGGCGCGGCCGACACCGGCCGTCCCTCCGACCGCAGCACCGGCGCGCCGATGCTCTACACCTCCGGGACCACCGGACGGCCCAAGGGCGTCCGGCGGCCGCTCACCGGCGCGGACCCCGATGTCGTTCCGCCGCACACCACCGCGTTCTTCGGCCTGTTCGAGCTCGCGCCCTACGACGACCACGTGCACATCTGCGGCTCGCCGCTGTACCACACGGCGGTGCTGAACTTCGCCACCATCTCGATCCAGCTGGGCCACAAGCTGGTTCTGATGGATCGCTGGGACGCCGAGGACATGCTGCGGCTGATCGACAAGCACCGGGTGACGCACAGCCACATGGTGCCCACCCAGTTCCATCGGCTGCTCGCGCTGCCGGAGGAGGTGCGCGCCAAGTACGACGTGTCCTCGCTGCGCAGCATGGTGCACGGCGCCGCGCCCTGCCCGCAGGAGACCAAGCGGCAGATGCTCGAGTGGTGGGGTCCGACGGTCACCGAGTACTACGCGGCCACCGAGGGCGGCGGCACGGTGATCAACGGCACGGAGTGGCTGCGCAAGCCGGGTTCGGTCGGCAAGGCGTGGCCGTGGTCGGTGATCAAGGTGCTCAGCGAGGAGGACGGCTCCGAGGTGCCGGTCGGCGAAACCGGCCTGGTATACATGCGCATGGGCGCGTCGAGTTTCGAGTACCACCACGACAAGGCCAAGACCGAGGACTCGCGCGTCGGCGACCTGTTCACCGTCGGCGACATCGGCCACCTCGACGAGGACGGCTACCTCTACCTGCACGACCGGCGCTCGGACCTCATCCTGTCCGGCGGTGTGAACATCTACCCGGCGGAGGTCGAGAACGTGCTGATCACCCACCCGAAGGTCGCCGACGTCGCGGTCTTCGGCATCCCGCATCCGGATTGGGGCCAGGAGGTGAAGGCGGTCGTACAGCCCGCCGACGGAACCGAGGGCGACGACGCGCTCACCGAGGAACTGCTCGCCTTCGCCGCCACCCAGTTGGCGAAGTACAAGATGCCCAAGTCGATCGACTATCTGCCCGAACTGCCGCGCGATCCCAACGGCAAGCTCTACAAGCGCAAGCTCCGGGAGCGGTACATTCCCGCGTCCTGATCCACCCCGCCGGACGGACGGCGCCGGCCCACGCCCGGTGGAGGCGAGGCTCGCCGCGCAGCCGGGCCGCTGGGGCTGTGACCCGGCCACGCGACGACGCCGAAAGCGAATGCGCCTCTCACGATTACCGTGAAGGGCGCATTCGTGTCCCCGCGAGATCGGACTCTGGGGGCTTACGTCGTCTCGATTCCGCTCCGGCTCACTCGTCCGGTGTGTACTCGGCGTACCGCCCCGACGTGGGGAAGGTGGCTAGGGCCAATTCCCGTGCAGCTTGGGTCAATGCGGCTATGGCCCGGTGCTCGGGACCGAGGTACCGGCCCGCTTCCTCTGTGATCTGTTGGAGCTGGTCTCGTAGCCGCACCGAGGTTTCCTTGTCGAGTGCGCCGGGGGGTTCCGTGGTAGACATACCGCTCCTCTGGTCAGAACCGGTTAGGGCACTTGGAGGTCGGGACCTCCACCGCGCCGGAGGCATTGTTGTAGGTGAACTGGTGCCCCTGAATCTTGCCGCGTATACCGACGCTGACACGCCACTTCCCGGCGTAGCACGCAGCCGACGCCGCGTAGGAGTGTCCACCGCCCCGGAATGGTGGGGAGATGGTCGAATCGGTTCGGGTAGAGACAACCTCCCACCGACCGCCTTCCTCGTGCTGCAACGCCAGGACGACTATGTGTTCGTCCGGCGGGAAATCACACGCGGCAATACCGTCGCCCGTGATCTGGGGCGGTAGCACTGTCGGCACCGAGTGCGTGAACTCGAAATCGCAACTGCGGGCGGCGTGGGCCGCGCCGGTAGCCGCTGGACTCATGCCGATCAGCACAGCCGCAGCGATCAGCCCAGTAATGGTTTTCAACGGTTATCCCCCGATTTCGATGTCAGACCGGACCTAACTCGCTCCAGAAGATCGGGCGTTGGAGGTTCCCACTCGTCAAAGCTGGAGAGAAGAAACAGACCCGATCTCGTACCGGGATCACGTTCCGGAAAACCCTCGCCGGTCATCTAGATTCCGCCTTGCTGACGCGTATCTTCGCGTTCGATCCGGTCCCGCCCCTGTTTCGGTATCCGCTGAGGCCAGAACACCACCGCGAAGAACGCGACCAACGGGACAGCGAAGGCTATGAACAACCCCATCACGCGGGCTCCGTCTCGTCGTCCGCCGAACCGAGTCGTTCCGCTTCACCAGGGCCGAACGCCCGAGCATCGGTTCTGTACGTGCAATCTCGTGCACGACATGATTCGGAGGTACACAGATGCCGTTACGTTTCCTTGGCAAAGGCGGAAGCACCAACAACGGGTGTCCTACTTTGCTGGCGAATGATCCCGGCGGGTACGTCGTCCAAGCATGGAAAACGGACCAGGCCGATACAGTCGAGTTGCCACACCTGCTACTCGGGTTCTTGGAACCGGATACGTTCATCGGTGCGACGTTGACCGACACCGGCCGGGGAACATTCCGGCTCACCGGTCGGCCGGTCACTGAACCGGAACTACTCGCCCAGCTCGACATCGCGGCCGACGAAACCGCTATAGAGGTTCCGAAGCTAGAAAGGACATTCTACGGTGCTGCTAGTGCCCGATGAAGGGTTCCCGGACCTACTCCGGACCTGCAAGCGGGAAGCGTTTCATCTCGAAGTGCTCGACACTTACGCCGAACCGAACGAGCATGAACCGTTCCGGCGATTCCTGGCAGACGAGCCGGATGACTACGCATGGTTCCAGCCGTGGACCGAGCTGATACAGGAGACGACCAGCCGGGGTGTAGCGGTCACACGGGTACGAATCGTCACCGAACCGCACACCGACTACACCCGGTTCGCGCTTGCCGTGGCAGCGCTCAATGTACGGGCAGGCGAAGACATTCGATATCTTCCCCGGCATCATGCCGGGGAAGTCCCTTCGGATGACTACTGGCTACTTGATGACGAAACAGTGGTCTTCTCAGCGTTCGGGGAGTCCGGAGGTTGGTCCGGTGCGGCAACTACCGACCCGCACATTGCCGCGTACTGTCGCGGGCTCCGAGCCCGGTTCTGGCCTCTTGCCACTCCGTTTCCGGAGTACGTCACACAGTGACCGGTTCAGTTGACCAGCAGCGCGAGTATCTCGGGGCGCAACTCCGAGGTATTCGCGTTGCCGCCGGGTTGTCCGGTGCGGAGTTGGCACGCCGTAGCGGATGGGACCCAAGCAAGGTCTCAAAGATCGAATACGGCCGGATACGCCCGTCTCTAGAGGACATCTCGGTGTACTGCCGACACTGCAACGCGGGTGACCAACTAGCAGACCTCCACGCGGCGCGGCAGAGCATCGATACCGCGTACCTCGAGTGGCGGAAGATTCTCGGTACCGGAACCAAGCGCAGACAGCAAGCGTCGATCAAGTGGGAATCCGAAGCTCGGATCATCCGATCGTTTGAACCGGTCTTGGTTCCCGGTCTTCTACAGACCGCCGACTACGCGGCGGGCATCCTGCGGAAGGTGATCGAGTTCCAGCAGATTCCGAACGATCTGGACGCGGGTGTATCCAAGCGGTTGCAGCGGCAACAAGTCTTGTATCAGCGGGATCACTTGTTCCACTTCGTCCTTGGTGAACAAGCGTTGTATACCACCGTTGGCGACGCTCAGACGATGGTCGGCCAGCTCGACCGGCTCTTAGCTGTCCAAGGTATGCCACGTGTGACGCTCGGTATCGTGCCGATGCTGGCACCGTTCGAGACGGCTACCACGTCGTTTCTGATGTTCGATTCGAGCCGTGTCCTGGTCGAAAACATAACAGCAGAGCTGTCGATCACTCAGCCGCGAGAGATAGCGGTGTATCACCGGACGTTCGATGTCCTGGCCGGTCAGTCCGTGACCGGCGAAGCAGCACGGGAGCTGATCCGCAAGGCGCTGGACGCCCGTACGCCCCGACCGTGACCGTGACCGTGCAGGGGGATTCGCTGGTCAGCGGTTCGGGAACCTTCTCCACGTCGATCTTCGCGCACGGTGCAAGAGGACGGCGGCGCCTACTCGCGCCCGAACAGCAGGGCTCGAAGCGGTGCTGTTCACACGACGCATCCACGGCGCTTATGCCGCGAAGGGCGCCTCGGGTCAGATGCTCTCGCGCAGTTCAGGTGCGAGGCCGAACAGCGGGAACAACTTCTCGGTGTCGAGGAAGAAGTTCAGTCCGGCGATGGTGTCGCCGTCGAGCTCCAGCACCGTGATCGACCACGGGACCCACACGCCCGGCTCGCCGCTCGGCTTGTAGTGGCCGAAGGCGGGCAGGCCGTTGGCGCCTTCCAGCCGGACCAGTCGCGAATCGCGGCAGGCGCTTCCGTGGCCGAGCATGAACGCGGCCACGTTCTCCGGGCCGGAGATCCACAGCTCGATCGGCGGCATGGACAGCGCCACATCCGCTTTCAGCAGCGAGGTGAGCGTGTCCATGTCGTAGGCCTCGAACGCTTTGACGAAACCGTCCACCAGTTTGCGCTGGCCCTCGTCGGTTTCGTCGTAGGTGTCGGTGGCCGCGGGCTGGACCTTGGACATGGTGGCGCGGGCTCGCTGCAGTGCGCTGTTGACCGACGCGGGCGACATGGTGAGCGCCTCGGCGGTCTCGTTGGCGGAGAAACGCAGCACCTCGCGCATGATCAGGATGGCGCGCTGGGTGGCAGGCAGGTGCTGGCAGGCGGCGACGAAGGCCAGGCGCAGCGTGTCCTTGGCGGTGGCGTGCTCGGCCGGGTCGGCGCCGAAGGCCAGGGCGTTCGGGATCGGCTCGATCCAGACGTAATCCGGCTGCGGCGCGGGCAACGGCGCGTCCGGCCGGGACGGACCGGACAGATCCATCGGCCGGGCGCGGCGCTGCGGACCGTCGAGCATGTCCAGGCAGACGTTCGTGGTGATCTTGTACAGCCAGGAGCGGAGGCTGGCGCGGCCCTCGAACGAGTCGTAGGACTTCCACGCCCTGGTGAGCGTCTCCTGCACCGCGTCCTCCGCTTCGAAGGAGGAGCCGAGCATGCGGTAGGCGTACGCGCAGAGCTCCCTGCGATGGGTCTCGAACGCGGCGAGCAGATCGGGAGCGAGGCCGGCGGGGGAGGCTGGCGAGTCGGTCATGGGGTCACCCTGCCACAGGCCACCGACACAAAACAGGCCCGGCGAACTCGAGCGCAGCCCCGATCAAGATCACTAAACCTACTCGGCATGTGGGACCTGTCACGGACGCCGCGACGATGAGTTCGCCCACCGGAACCCGTCCTATCCAGTGACACGAACGGACTTGCTCGAGAGGAAGAGGCCATGAGCAGCAAGATGATCTTCATCAATCTCCCGGTCGCCGATCTGCACCGGTCGATGGCGTTCTACGAGGCGCTGGGCTGGAAGGTCAACCAGGAGTTCACCGACGACAACGCCGCCTGCATCGTGGTGGACGACAACATCTGCTTGATGCTGCTCATCAGGGATTTCTTCACCACGTTCAGCAAGCGCCCGGTGGCCGACACCAAAGCGGCGATCAACGCCGCGTACGCGCTCGCCCTCGGCAGCGCCGATGAGGTCGACAGCCTGACCGAGGCGGCGCTCGCCGCGGGCGCGACCGAAGAGGTGAACGAGGACAAGCGGGCGCAGGAGGCGCAGGTGGGCATGCACGGCCGCACCTTCATCGACCCGGACGGTCACCAGTGGGAGCCGTTCTGGATGGACTACCCGGGCGCGAACTGAGCCCGGCGAGGGGTCGCCCCCGATGCGTGCGCATCGGGGGCGTAGGGCTCGGGTGGAAACTCAGTTTCCGGTGAAAGAGGGCTTACGCTTCTCCGCGAACGCACGCGGCCCTTCCTTGGCGTCGGCCGAGCGGAATACGGACATGCCGAGCTTGGCGTCGATCTGGAAGGCGTCCTCTTCCGGCATGGCCTCGGTCTCCCGAATGGTGCGCAGGATGGCCTGCACGGCGAGCGGGCCGTTGGCGGCGATCTGTGCCGCGATCTCCAGCGCTTTGTCCAGCGCCGTCCCGTCCGGCACCACGTGCCCGATCAGGCCGATCTCCTTGGCCTCCGCGGCGCTGAGGTGCCGTCCGGTGAGCAGGATCTCCGCGGCGACGGTGTAGGGGATCTGGCGGACCAGCCGCACCGCCGAGCCGCCCAGCGGGAACAGGCCCCAGCGCGCTTCGGAGACACCGAATTTCGCGCTCTCCCCGGCCACCCGGATGTCGGTGCCCTGCAGGATCTCGGTGCCGCCCGCGATGGCCGGACCCTCCACCGCCGCGATCAGCGGCTTGGTCAGTCTGCGGCCTTTGAGCAGCGCCTCCAGCTTGGCCGGATTCCACCCGCCGCCGTCGATGGTGTCGCCGGGGTGCTCGGAGGTCATGCCCTTGAGATCGGCGCCCGCGCAGAACGCGCCGCCGGCGCCGGTCAGGATCGCGACCCTGATGTCCGGATCTTCGTCCACCTGGTTCCAGGCGTCCTTCATGATCGCCATCATCTCGCCCGACAGCGCGTTGCGCGCCTCGGGCCGGTTCATGGTGACGATGAGGACGTGGTCGCGCTTCTCGACGAGGCAGTGCGGCATCGCTGATTCTCCTGACTTCCGAGCCTTGTCAGAAACAGTAACACGTTCTATTTTTATGGCTGTGAGCTACAACATAGCGGACCTTGTCGAACATGCCATCGACCTGATGCCCGACCGCGTCGCGCTGGCCGACGACGGCCGCGAGGTCACCTACGCCCAGTTGGAGGAGCGGGCCAACAAACTCGCTCACTACCTGCAAGAACAGGGAGTCCAGCCGGGCGACAAGGTGGGTATCTACTCACGCAACACGATCGAGGCCGTCGAGGCCATGGTCGCGATCTTCAAGGCGCGGGCCGTGATGATCAACGTGAACTTTCGTTACGTCGAGAACGAGTTGCAGTACATCTTCGACAACTCGGACATGGTGGCGCTGATCCACGAGCGGCGCTACAGCGACCGGGTCGCCGCGGTTCGGCCGAAGACTCCGCTGCTGCGCACCGTCGTCGTCGTCGACGACGATACGACCGGCGCCATTCCCACCGCAGCGGATTCGGTGGAATACGAAGCGGTCATCGCGCAGTCCTCCGGGGAGCGTGACTTCGGCGAACGCTCCCCGGACGACCTGTACATGGTCTACACCGGCGGCACCACCGGCATGCCGAAGGGCGTGATGTGGCGCCAGGAGGACGTATGGCGCGTGCTCGGCGCAGGCATCAACTTCATCACCGGCGAATACGTCCAGGACGAGTGGGAGCTGGCCAAGGTCGGCGCGGGCAGCCCGCCGATGGTGCGGTTCCCGATCCCGCCGATGATCCACGGCGGGGCGCAGTGGGCCACGTTCCACAGCCTGTTCGGCGGCGGCAAGGCCGTGATGCTCCCGGAGTTCTCCGGGCACGGCGTCTGGCAGGCCATCGACAAGCACAAGATCAACCTGATCTTCATCACCGGTGACGCCATGGCGCGCCCGATGCTCGACGCGCTGATCGAGGGCAATCCGGAAACCGGTCAGCCCTACGACCTTTCGAGCCTGTACGTGATGGCCAGCAGCGCGGCGCTGTTCTCGCCCGCGCTCAAGGACCAGTTCCTGGAGCTGCTGCCCAACCGGATGATCTCCGATTCGATCGGCTCCTCGGAGACCGGGTTCGGCGGTATCGCCATCGTCGCCAAGGGCGCGACGCACACCGGAGGGCCGCGCGTGAAGATCGACGCGTCCACCGAGGTGCTCGACGAGGACGGCAATCCGGTGCAGCCCGGCTCCGGCGTGGTCGGCATCCTGGCGCGGCGCGGGCACATCCCGCTGGGCTACTACAAGGACGAGGCGAAGACGGCCGCGACCTTCAAGGAGTTCAACGGCGTCCGCTACGCCATCCCCGGCGACTTCGCCCGCGTCGAGGAGGACGGCACGGTCACCATGCTCGGCCGCGGCTCGGTCAGCATCAACAGCGGCGGCGAGAAAATCTACCCCGAGGAGGTCGAGGGCGCGCTCAAGACCCACCCGGAGATCTTCGACGCGCTCGTGGTCGGCATCGACGACGAGCGCTGGGGCCAGCGCGTGGTCGCGGTGGTGCAGTGCCGCGGCGAGTCCCGCCCCACCCTCGAGGAGCTGCGCCCCATACTCACCCAGGAGATCGCGCCCTACAAACTTCCGCGCAGCCTGTGGTTCGTCGACGAGATCAAGCGTTCCCCCGCGGGCAAGCCCGACTACCGCTGGGCCAAGGAACAAACGCAATCCCGCCCCGCCGACGACAACGCGGTGGCGAGCGCGAAGTAGAAGTGCGTCGACGTGGTCGGCCACCGCGCCTCGCGGGGTGGCCGGCCATTACGGCATCAGCGCCGCCGATCGGTCTGCCGTGGATGCCCCGTACCGGCGAGTGTGAGGTAGAGGGTGCGGTTTGCGTCATCGATGGCGTACCAGATCCGGCCGCCTCCGGTGATCTCGTACTGCCATTGCTCCAATTCCGCGCCGCCGAGTTTGACCGATTTGAGCTCATACTTCAGTCGATGCTGCCGCGAAGGGTTCGTCATGCTTCGAGGATCGCTGGTGATGTCGACCCATGCTCGATCGAGGTTTCCCGGTGCCTAGGCCAACAGTTCGGCCCAACCACGCGCGGCATTCGAGCTGTGCACGACAACGCGCCACGGATTGGGGCGCGGTACCTCATCACCTCGGTGCAGCTTCATTCCGCCGTTCCCGGCCGTGTGACCTCGGTGAAGTCCGCCGGGTCGAACGGACCGGTCAATCGGCGGGCGAGTTCTGGTTGCGCGTAGATCTCGGCGGTGCTCCGCCAGGCGGCCAGATCGCGGGCGAACGGAATGAACAATCCGGTGTCCGCACCGGCGATGAGCTGGTCCAGCAGTTCGCTCACCGCTTCGGTGCGTCCGGTCTCGGGTAGCCATTTCAGCCAGGGCAGCTCTTCGGCGAACACCTCTTCCGCCAAAGACCGATTCGACCGGGCGATGATGGCGAGGGTGCGGGCGAGCAGCCGCGTCGCGGCCTCCTTGGCCTCGAACCGCTCCGAGCGAGACAGCACGAGATTCTCCGCGTCGCGGCGCTCCAGGATGACGTCGGCGTCGTCCAGGGCGGGAAACACCGACGTCTGTTTACGAATCAGGTCGCTGAAGGGAAAACTCTTCGCGGTCATGTGCCTAGCCTACGCGACTTCTGAAGTAGTTCAGCGGTTGGCGAGTTCCGACAGTTGGTAGGCGAGGCGGTGGCGGAAGGCCGGGATGCGGGACACGGTGCTGAGGACCAGGTTGCGCACGGTGCGGGCGGGGCGGGCGTGCAGGGTTGCCATCTTGGTCATGCGGTCGGTGAACGAGACGACGCCGAGGGCGACGGGGCGGCGGGTGGTTTCGTAGTCGTCCAGCAGGGTGTCCGGCTCGCCCGACAGCACGCGGGCCAGCAGCGGGCCGAGGGCGGCGGCGTCCTGGATGCCGGTGTTCATGCCCTGGCCGCCCGCCGGGCTGTGCACGTGGGCGGCGTCGCCCGCGAGCAGGATGCGGCCGCTGCGGTAGTGGTCGGCGACGCGGTGGTGCACGCGGAAGCGCGAGCTCCACAGCACTTCGCGAACCCGCACCGTGCCGCCGGGGCCGCGGGCGTCCAGGAGCTTCTGGATGTCCTCCGTGGTCGAGTGCTCGGGCGCCGTTTCCAAGGTGGCGACCACGCGGAAGCGGTTCGGCTGCTCTTCGTCGGGGAGCGGCGCGACCACCATGACGCCCTCGGGGGAAAGGTGCAGGGCCACTTCGTCGCGGCCGATCGGCCAGTCCATCCGCACGTCGGCGAGGACGAATGATTCCGGGTATGTCGCACCGGTGAACCCGATGCCCGCCTGCTCGCGGACGATGCTGTGCATGCCGTCGGTTCCGATGACGTAGTCCGCGCGGACACTGCCCGGCGTGCCCGCCTCGTCGGTGTAATCGACCGTGACGCCGTCGTTCTCTTCGGTGATCCGGGTGACCTGGTACGGCCGCTCGACCTCCCCGCCCGCCTTGCGCAGTCGCTTCAGCAGCACCGCCTCGGTGGTGTCCTGCGGGGTCATCAAGGTGTAGGGGTAGCGGGTCGGCAGTCCGTCGAACCCGATGGTCGCCAGGGTGCGCCCGCCGTCGTGGACGGTGAAGCGCGCGACGATGTCGCCGGTCGCGACCAGTTCGTCCGCGATGCCGAGCTGCTCGAGCACTTCCAGCGTTCTGGCGTGCACGACCGCGGCGCGCGAGGTGTTCGCGCCTTCGCTCAGCCGGTCCAGCAGGAGGAAGTCCACCCCCGCGTCGGCCAGCGTGATGGCGGCGGTGAGTCCGGCGGGGCCCGCGCCGACGATCACGACGGAAGTGGTGGCGGGCAGCGGGTTCGGGGTGGCGTTCATCGGAACTCCTCAGGTCAACGTTTGTAGGCCAACGTTTGTTGACCTAACCGTAGGCCGATCTGGCTAGGAAGTCAACAGTTGTTGGCCTACACTTGTTGGCATGACCGTAGAGCCTGATCAAGCGCCCGCTCGCCGCTCGGACGCGACGCGCGCGGCGATCCTGGAAGCGGCCCGCGCGCGGTTCGCCGCCGAAGGTTTCCGCAAGGCCACCATTCGCGCCATCGCCGCGGACGCCGGCATCGACCCGTCCATGGTCATGCGGTACTTCGGCAGCAAGGACGGCCTCTTCGCCGCGGCGGTCGACGTCCGTCTCGATCTGCCCGACCTCGGTTCCGCGGACCCGGACACCCTGGGCGAGCAGCTGGTGCGCCGCTTCTTCGAGATCTGGGAAGAGCAGCCGAACGGGGAGGTGCTGCTGACGCTGCTGCGCTCGTCGATCACCGACGAGGCCGTCGCCGAACGCGTCCGCGCCATCTTCACCCAGCAGATATTGCCCGCCGTGCTGCGTTTCGGCGATCCCGCCGACGCCCCACGCCGGGGAGGTCTGATCGTCACGCAGATGCTCGGCCTCGCCCTGTGCCGCTACGTCCTGCGCCTGCCCCCGGTCGTCGCCCTCACCCGCGACCAGATCATCGCCGAGATAGCGCCCACCCTCCAGCGCTACCTGACGTCCGTCCCCGTCGACTGAAATCAGCTCGTGCAGGCCGGTACCTTCGAACGGTGGCCGACGATCCGCCCGCGCGTATCCAGAGCTCGGGCGCGTATGTGCTCGACCCGTGCCGTGAAGCGTTCGAAGACGCCGCCGACCACGTATTGCGGGTCAGCGCGGAGTTGAACCGGCGACTCGCCTGAAGTGCGACGAAAACGGCCCGCACGGCGTGTTGCCGTGCGGGCCGGATCGGCTACCGTGTCGTGCTCAGCCGGCCAGCAGCGCGCCGAGGGCGCGGAGGTGGTCGGTGCTCGCGCCGAGGGCGAACTCGTTGTGTTTGGCGGCGGTGAAGTAGTTGTGCGCGATGTGGTCGCGGTCGATGCCGACGCCGCCGTGCACATGGACGACGGTGTGCGCGACGCGGTGGCCCGCGTCGGCGGCCCAGAACTTCGCGGTGTGCACGGCTTCGGCGGCGGGCAGGTCCTCCGACAGCAGCCAGGCCGCCTGGGTCACCGCGAGACGCAAGCCTTGCACGTCGATGTAGGCATCGGCGAGCCGCTGGGCCACGGCCTGGAAGCTGCCGACCGCCTTGCCGAACTGCTCGCGCTCCCTGGCGTAGTCGGCGACCAGCTCGAGCGCGCGCTCCAGGGTGCCGAGTTGCGCGGCGCTCAGTCCGAGCCAGGCGCGGGTGAGAATCCAGTCCAGGATCTCCGCTCCGTCGGCCACCGTGCCGACCAGTTCGGCGGGGGTATCGGTGAACTCGACCGCGAACTCGGGACTGCGGTCGACCACCTGCTGTGCGGTCACGGTCGCCACGGCGGGATCGACCAGGAACACCGCGGGGGTTCCGGAGACCGTGGCGGGAACCAGGATTCGCTCGGCCCGGTTCGCGAAGGGCACGGTGGTCTTGGCCCCGGTCAGGCGCCAACCGTCGTCTGTCTCGACGGCGGTGGTGGTCGGCGCGGCGGGTTCCCAGTTGCTCTCTTCGGCCAGCGCGACCGTCAGGATGACGCTTCCCTCGCCTGCCCGCGTGGCCATCTCCTGGTGCGCCGGGGAACCGAACCGAGCCAGCGCACCGGCGCCCAGCACGATCGACCACAGATACGGCACGGCCGCCAGGTGCTTGCCCAGCTCGCGCAGGATCGCGGTCTGTTCGAGCGAGCCGAGGTCGCTGCCGCCGACCGACTCGGGCAGCGCGGCCGCGAGCACGCCGGTCTCGGCCAGCGAGCTCCACAGCTGCTGATCGAATCGCTCGTCGGCCTTGTCGAGTTCGCGCAACCGGTCGGCGGTGACCAGCTTGCCGCACACCTCGCCGGTCAGCCGGCCGAGATCCAGTTGGGCTTCGGTGGGGGTGAAATCCATGGAAGTTCTCCCTGTTTCGATCAGCGCGCCGCGGCAGGCTGCTTGAGGGCGGTCATGGCGATGATGTCGCGCTGCACCTCGTTGGTGCCGCCGCCGAAGGTCAGGATGAGCGCGGCGCGATGCATCCGCTCCAAACGGCCGCGCAGCTGCGCGCCGGGGGAGTCCTGGCGCAGGTAGGCCTGCGGGCCGAGCACTTCCATGAGCAACCGGTACGCCTCGGTGGCCAGCTCGGTGCCGTAGACCTTGCACGCCGAAGCGTCCCACGGGCGCGGGGCCGCGTCGCCGCCCGCGTCGGCCCGGCTGGCGATCTCCCAGTTCAGCAGTTTGAGGTACTCGACTTTGGCGTGCACCTTGGCCAGATTGAGCTGCACCCACTCCCGGTCGATCACGCGGGAGCCGTCGCTCGCCTTGGTGTCCCTGGCCCACTCGACGGTCTGGCGCAGCGCCAGCGCCAGCGGCGCGGCCGAGGTGAGCGCGACGCGCTCGTGGTTGAGCTGATTGGTGATCAGCGCCCAGCCGCCGTTCTCCTGGCCGACCAGCGCGCTCGCGGGCACCCGGACGTCCTGGTAGTAGGTGGCGCTGGTGTCCGGCCCGGCCATGGTGTGCACGGGCGTCCAGGAGAAGCCCTCGGCGGTGGTCGGCACGATGAGCATGCTGATGCCCTTGTGCTTCTTGGCCGTCGGATCGGTGCGCACGGCCAGCCAGACGTAGTCGGCGTAGGCGATCAGGCTGGTCCACATCTTCTGGCCGTTGATCACGTAGTCGTCGCCGTCGCGCACCGCGGTGGTGCGCAGGCTTGCCAGGTCGGTGCCGGCGCCCGGCTCCGAGTAGCCGATGGAGAAGTGCAGTTCACCGGCGGCGATCTTGGGCAGGAAGAACTTCTTCTGTTCCTCGCTGCCGTAGTGCATGATCGTGGGCGCCACCGAGTTGATGGTCAGGAACGGCACCGGGGCGCCCGCGATCGCGGCCTCGTCGGTGAAGATCAGCTGATCCATGGTCGGGCGATCCTGCCCGCCGTACTCTTTGGGCCAGCCCAGCGCCAGCCAGCCGTCGCGGCCCATCTGCTGGACCACCTCGCGGTAGACATTGCCCTGCCCGTACTCGCCGGTCTGCGCGCTCAGGGCCTCCCGGCGCTCAGGGGTGATCAGCCGCGCGAAGTAGTCGCGCAGTTCCGCGCGCAGCTGCTCCTGTTGCGGCGTGTACGCAATGCGCATGGCAATACCTCATGCTCGTTGGATCGGGTTCCCCCGATCATTGCATATGGACTGAAACATGTTCCAGTATTGATACCGAATCCCCCCGATGACGCTCCGGTGGAGCGGATCGGCTTGTTAGGCTTCGGCCAGAGTGGTGGTAAAGGAGTTGCCATGAAGATCAGTGTCGATCCAGACCAGTGCGAAGCTAATGGAATCTGTGTCGGAATCGCCCCCGACGTGTTCGAACTCGATGACGAGGATGTACTGCACATCGCGGAAGCCGACGTGCCCCCCGATCGGCTCTCCGATGTCCGGGACGCCGTCGCCCAGTGCCCGAAGGCGGCGCTGCGGCTGCAGTGAACCGGGCCTTGCCGTAAGTTGGAACACGTTCTAGAGTCGGCCGCGTGAGCAATGATCTGAGCCTGGCGGGCCGTGTAGCGATCGTGACCGGCGGCGGCGCCGGACTTGGGCGGGCCGAGGCGCTCGCGCTGGCCGGGGCCGGCGCGTCCGTGGTGGTCAACGACCTCGCGGAGTCCGACGCGGTCGCCGACACGCTCGGCGCGATCCGTGCGCTCGGCGCCAAGGCGGAGTTCGTCGCGGGCAGCATCGCCGAGCGCGCCACCGCCGACGCGCTGATCCGCACCGCGGAGGAGTCCTTCGGTTCGGTCGACATCGTGGTCAACAACGCGGGCATCACACGCGACCGGATGCTGTTCAACATGTCCGACGAGGACTTCGACGCGGTGCTCGCGGTGCACCTGCGCGGCCATTTCCTGCTGTCGCGCAACGCCGCCGCCTACTGGCGCGGCAAGTCGAAGCAGGCGGGCGCGCCGGTGTACGGCAGGCTGGTCAACACCTCGTCGGAGGCCGGATTGCTGGGCCCGGAGGGGCAGGCCAACTACGGCGCCGCGAAGGCGGGCATCACCGCGCTGACCTTGTCGGCCGCGCGGGCGCTGTCGCGCTACGGCGTGCGCGCCAACGCGATCGCCCCGCGGGCGCGCACGGCGATGACCGAGGCGGTGTTCAGCCCCGCCCCGGAGGGGGAGCCCGACCCGCTGTCGCCCGATCACGTCGCTCGGCTCGTGGCCTATCTGGCCTCGCCCGCGGCCGACGCGGTCAACGGGCAACTGTTCGTCGTCTACGGGGGGATGGTGGCGCTGATGGCGGCGCCCGTCGTCGAGCGCCGGTTCGACGCGGCCGAGGGGGAGTGGTCGCCGCGGGATCTGGCCGACACGCTGGGCGGCTACTTCGCCGATCGCCCCGACGGGCGGACCTTCTCGGCGTCTTCGCTGACCGAGTTGGGGTGAGCCGCGGCGGCTCGCCGCGGGCGCGCTACTGATCAGCTGTCCAACTGTTGATCATGTGATCGGTGCTTGGTAGACATAGGGACGGGTTATGTCCCACCTCACAAAGGTGGGATCATCACTCGCTGACACCGGTTCCAAATTTATATGCCGATCTTTCGAAATAATGCACGTTAAATGTGTGAAAGTGCTACCGGCAACACGGTGAACATGTTCTAATCGTTCCGGCGGTGCGGCCACGGTGAGATTCGCGCCGTGTGCTGTGTACGCCGGTGAGCAAGGAGGATCGCGATGAACGAGGTCCTTGCCGTGCCGTTGCGGGCCGTCGGCGGATTCTTCGAACTCACCGCCGATGTCGCACGTGCCAGCGTGCGCAGACCCTTTCAATGGCGCGAGTTCATCGATCAGTCGTGGTTCATCGCGCGGGTATCGATCGTGCCGACATTGCTGGTCGCCATTCCGTTCACCGTTCTGGTGAGCTTCACGCTGAACATTCTGTTGCGCGAGATCGGCGCGGCCGACCTCAGCGGAGCGGGCGCGGCGTTCGGCGCGGTCACCCAGGTGGGGCCGATCGTCACCGTGCTCATCGTCGCCGGGGCGGGCGCGACCGCGATCTGCGCCGACCTGGGCGCACGCACCATCCGCGAGGAAATCGACGCCATGCGAGTGCTCGGCATCAACCCGGTGCACCGCTTGGTGGTGCCACGGGTGCTCGCATCGATGTTCGTCGCGCTGATGCTCAACAGCCTGGTGTGCACCATCGGCATCGTCGGCGGATTTCTGTTCTCGGTGTTTCTGCAGGACGTGAACCCCGGCGCGTTCGTCAATGGCATCACGCTGCTCACCCATCTGCCCGAGTTGATCATTTCGGAGGTGAAAGCCGGATTGTTCGGACTGATCGCCGGACTGGTCGCCTGCTATCTGGGCCTGAATGTCAAAGGCGGACCCAAGAGTGTCGGTGATGCGGTGAATCAGACCGTAGTCTTCGCTTTTATGGCCTTGTTCGTCGTGAACGTGGTGGTCACCGCCGTCGGCATCAAGTTCACGGCGCGGTGATCCGATGGCCTTCGTAATCGAATCCCGCTTCCCCCGTACCGTTCGACGGGTGCGCCGGATGTCGGATTCGCTCGATTCGGTGGGCAAGCATGCCGTGTTCTATGCCCAGGCGCTCGGTTCCGTTCCGCGAGCTCTACTGCACTACCGCACCGAGACCATTCGGTTGATCGCCGAGATCAGCATGGGTTCCGGCGCGCTGGCGGTGATCGGCGGCACGGTGGTGATCGTCGGGTTCCTCACCCTCTTCGCGGGCGGCACCATCGCCGTGCAGGGCTACAGCTCGCTGGGCAACATCGGCGTCGAGGCGCTGACCGGCTTCTTCGCGGCGTTCATCAATGTCAGGATCGCGGCGCCGGTGATCTCCGGCATCGGCCTGGCGGCCACGATCGGGGCCGGTTCGACCGCGCAGCTGGGCGCGATGCGGGTCGCCGAGGAGATCGACGCGCTGGAGTCGATGGCGATCCGTCCGGTGCCCTACCTGGTCGGCACCCGCGTGCTGGCCGGGATGATCGCGATCGTCCCGCTCTACGCGCTCGCGGTGATCGCCTCGTTCCTGGCCAGCCGGTTCGCCACCGTGGTGATCTACGGGCAGTCGGCGGGCGTCTACGACCACTACTTCTCCACCTTCCTCATCCCCAGCGACATCCTCTGGTCCTTCGCCCAGGCGATCTTCATGGCGTTGGCCGTCATGCTGATCCACACCTACTACGGCTACAACGCCGCGGGCGGCCCGGTCGGCGTTGGCGTCGCGGTGGGCAACGCGGTGCGCGCCTCGCTGGTCGCGGTGGTCACGGTGACCCTGCTGATCTCGCTGGCCATCTACGGCACCTCCGGCAACTTCCATCTCTCCGGATAAGCGATATGGCGGAATCGAAGCAAACGGAAAACCGCCTGGTGCGGGCGCTGCGCGGCGGCCTCGGCCTGAAACTGGCCGGTGCGGCGATGGTGCTGGCGCTGGTCGCGATCGTGACGGTCGCGCTGATCATGTTCGTCGGCGGGTTCACCCCGACGGCCACCGTGACGGTGGACGCGCCGCGCAGCGGGCTGGTGCTGGACCCGGACGCCAAGGTGAAGATCCGCGGTGTGGAGATCGGCCGGGTGGCTTCGGTCGACCATACCGACGAGGGCGCCAGACTGAAGCTGGCCCTCGATCCGGAACTGCTGAAACTGGTGCCGTCCAACGCGGACGTCGACATCAGGTCCACCACGGTGTTCGGCGCGAAGTACGTCAACTTCATCGTCCCGCGGCAGCCGTCGTCCACGTCGCTGCGACCGGGCGCGGTCGTCACCGCGCAGCGGGTGACCGTCGAGTTCAACACCCTGTTCCAGCATCTGTCCGACGTGCTGGCCAAGATCGAGCCGGAGAAGCTGAACGCGACGCTGTCCGCGCTCGGCACCGCGCTGCAAGGCCGCGGGCAGAAGCTCGGCGAACTGCTCGAGCAGAGCGACGCCTATCTGCGTGACATCAACCCGTACCTGCCCACGCTGCAACAGGATCTGGCGAAGACCGGCCAGGTCACCGACCTGTACGCCGACTCGGTGAACGACCTGCTGCGCACCGTGGACAACTTCACGGTCACCAGCAAGACCCTGGCCCAGGAGCAGGACAGCCTGGACAACGTGCTGGTGAATCTCACCGGCCTGGCCGACACCACCGGAGCGGTCCTGCGCGAGAACGAGAATCAGCTCGGCACGGCCCTGGATCTGCTGCGCCCAACCACCGGGCTGCTCGACGAGTACGCGCCCGCGCTGTACTGCCTGATCGGCGGTCTCGGCAAGGCGCTGCCGCTGGGTGAGGCGGTCTTCGGCGGCCTGCAGGAAGGCGTCGCGCTGAACACCGGCTTCATGTACGGAGCGAAGCCCTACACCTATCCGGATGATCTGCCCAAGGTGAACGCGACCGGCGGCCCGCAGTGCGGCGGCATCCTGGACCGGGTGCCGGGCAGCCACTCGAACTATGTCGTCACCGACACCTCGGAGGGGCATGTGTACACACCGTCGACGACGCTGACCGTCAATCCGCCGAAGGTCTTCCAGCTCCTGTTCGCCGGCCTACCGGGGGTGCCGCGCCCGTGAGGAATACCGCGACCACCGTCAAACTGGCCGTCTTCACCTTGGTGATGACGCTGATCTTCGCCGGCCTCGCGGTCGTGTTCAGCCAGATGCGCTTCGCGCGCGAGAACGGCTACCACGCCGTGTTCACCAGTTCCTCCGGCATGCTGCCAGGGGCGAAGGTGCGCATCGCCGGCGTGCCGGTCGGCTCGGTGACGTCGGTGAAAGTCGGCAAGGACTATCTGGCGCACGTCGAGTTCGACGTCGATCGCAAGTACCGGCTGCTCACCAGCACCCGTGCGGCGATCAAATACGAGAACCTGGTCGGCGACCGCTATCTCGAGCTGTCGGAGGGACCCGGCTCGAACCGTGTCCTGCAGCCCGGCGGCACCATCGTCAAGGAGCAGACCGCGCCCGCGCTGGATCTGGACATGCTGCTCGGCGGTTTCCGTCCGCTGCTGCGCGGTCTCGACCCCGGCCAGGTGAACGACCTGACCAACGCGCTGCTGCAGATCTTCCAGGGCCAGGGCGGCACGCTGGTGTCCCTGCTCAACAGCGGCGGCTCGTTCGCCAAGACCCTCGCCGACCGGGACGCCTTGATCGGCAGCGTGATCAACAACCTCAACGCGGTGTTGCGGACCATCGATGAGCGTGGCGACCAATTCGCCACCACCATCGCCGAATTACAGCGCCTGATCAGCGGACTGGCCGCGGACAAGGACCAGATCGGCGACGCGCTGCCGCGCATCGCCGGAGCCACCGGCGACCTGACCGATCTGCTCTCCCAGGCCCGTCCCGACCTGCGCGGCACCATCGAGCAGACCGGCCGCCTTGCCACGAACCTCGACGCCGGGTCGGACACCGTCCAGTGGGTGCTGGACCGGCTGCCGTCGACCTATCGCCAGCTGATCCGCATCGGCTCCTACGGCTCCTTCCTCCAGCTCTACGTCTGCTCGACGAACTTCCTGGTGGACGGCCCGAACGGCCAGACGATGAAGGTCAATATGCCCGGGGCGCAGACGACCGGAAGGTGTGCGGACAACCGATGAACGAGCAGCGATCACCCGCCGTCACCATCGGCATCGTCGGCCTCGTGCTCGCGGTGGCGGTGGCGCTGTCGGCCCTGCAATTCGACCGTTTACCGTTCATCCGCTCCGGCGCGACGTTCACCGCCTACTTCGCCGACGCGGGCGGCCTGCTGCCCGGCGACGCGGTCCAGGTGGCGGGCGTGCGATCGGGGCGGGTGGAAGACGTCAGCCTGGACGGCGCGAAAGTGCTGGTCCGGTTCACGCTCGCGGAGTCGATCGTGCTCGGCGAGAAGACCTCGGCGGCGATCAAGACGAACACGGTGCTCGGGCGCAAATCGCTCGAGGTCACGCCGTCGGGTCCCGGCGCGCTGCGCGCCGACGACACCATCCCGCTCGAGCGCACCACCTCGCCGTACTCGCTCAACGAGGCGCTGAGCGAATTGGCGGGCACGGTGCACGACCTGGACCTGGACCGTGTCGACCAGACGCTGGACGTGCTCTCGGCGACCTTCGCCGACACGCCCGCCCCGTTGCGCTCCGCGCTGGACGGCGTCACCGCGCTCTCCCGCAGCATCAACGCGCGCGACCAAGCGCTGACGGATCTGCTGAAGCGGGCGCAGAACGTGACGAAGATCCTCGCCGACCGCGGCAACCAGATCAACGCGCTGCTGCTGGACGGCAACGAACTGCTCGGTGAACTGGACCGGCGGCGCACCGCGCTCGGGCAGCTGATCGTCTACGTCAACGGACTCGCCCAGCAGCTGTCCGGTCTGGTCGCCGACAACGAGGCGCAGCTGAGACCCGCCCTGGACAAGCTGAATTCGGTGGTGGCGCTGTTGCAGCGCAACAAGCAGAACCTCGCCGACGCGCTGGACGGGCTCGGCCCGTTCGCCGCGGCCCTCGGTGAACAGGTCGGCAGCGGCCCCTACTTCCAGGCGTACGTGATCAACGCGGCGAGCAAGACGTTGCAACCCCTGGTGGACGCGCTGGTGTGGCCGCAGCACCTGCCGAACGACTTGCAGAGCTATCTCACGCCCGCCCCGTCGATCGTTCCCGCGACCCAGGAGCCGCCGCGATGAGTGAGCGCAACACGGCCGCTTGCGCGGTCTTGCCGGAGCCGACCGTCAGCGAGGTGGACGCATGAGCGCGCTGAACGCCGTGCGAAGACTGCCGCGCTGGGCGCTGGTGCTGGCCGGCGTGGTCGTCGCGGCGCTGGTGGTCGCGGTCGCGTGGAACGGCATAACCCGGATCGGGACCACGAAGGTCACCGCCTATTTCCCGTCCACGTCGGGCCTGTACGCGGGCGACGACGTGCGGGTGCTCGGCGTCAAGGTCGGCCGCATCGATGCGATCGAGCCGGGCGCGGACCGGGTGAAGGTGACCATGACCCTGAATCGCGGGGTGGACGTGCCCGCCGACCCGAAGGCGGTGATCATCTCGCCTTCGCTGGTCTCGGCGCGTTTCATCCAGCTCGCGCCCGCCTACACCGGCGGCCCGAAGCTGAAGGACAACGGCATGATCCCGATCGAGCACACCGCGGTGCCGGTCGAGTGGGACGACATCAAGGCCGAGCTGTCCAAGCTGGCCACCGCGCTCGGGCCGGTCGGCGACGACAAACAGGGGTCCTTCGGCCGCTTCGTCGACACCGCCGCGAACAACTTGGACGGCAACGGGCAGCGCTTCCGCGACACGCTGCGGGAGCTGTCTGCCACGTTGAGCACGCTGTCCGACGGCCGCACCGACCTGTTCGGCACCGTGCGCAATTTGCAGAAGTTCGTCGACGTGCTGTCGGCGAGCAACGAGCAGATCGTGCAGTTCGAAGGCAGGCTCGCGTCGGTGTCGTCGGTGCTGAGCGGCGTCTCGGCGGATCTCGGCGCTGGACTGGACAACCTGGACGCGGCGATCGTGGACGTGCGCCGGTTCATCGACGGCAGCGGAGCCGAACTCACCGAGGGGGTGCAGCGGCTGGCCGACGCCACCCAGGTGCTGGTCGACAAGCGCCCGGAACTGGAGCGCGTCCTGCACTCCGGCCCGACCGCGCTGGTGAACTTCTACCAGATCTACAAACCGGCCCAAGGGACCCTGACCGGCGCGATCGCGTTGAACAACCCGGCCGACCCGCTCGGCTTCCTGTGCGGCTCGGTGCGCGCGCTGGAGACCAACGACTCCGATCGCAGCGCCGACCTGTGCGCGCAGTACCTGGCGCCCGTGATCAACAGCCTGAGCATGAACTACGTGCCGATCATGGCGAACCCGGCCAGCGGCGTGACCGCGTTCCCCGACCAGTTGGTGTACACCGATCCCAGCCTGGCGGGGCGGGTGGCGAGCCAGAATCCGGCGCAGCCGCAGCCCGCGCCGGTGAGCATCCCGGACGGCCTCGCCGGACTGGCCATTCCGGGCGTGACAGGAGGAGGGCGATGATGCCGAGGCGGCGGATGCGCCGCACCGCCGCCGTCGCGGCGGGGCTGACGGTGGCGCTCGGCGTCGCCGGCTGTCAGTGGGACGGACTGAATTCGCTTCCGATGCCGGGCACCGAGGGCACCGCGCCCGGCTCCTACGAGGTGCGCATCCAGATGCCGAACGTCACCACGCTGACCAGGAATTCGCCGGTGCGGGTGCACGACGTGGCGGTCGGCACCGTGTCGAAGATCGAGGTGCAGGACTGGCACGCGCTGGTCACCGTCACGTTGAACCCGGACGTGCGCCTGCCCGCGAACGCCGTCGCCGAGATCGGGCAGACCAGTTTGCTCGGCTCCAACCATCTCGAGCTCTCCGAACCGACCGATCAGCCCCCCGAAGGCCAGTTGCAGGCAGGCGACGTCATCCCGCTGGCTCGCGCGGGCGCCTATCCGACCACCGAGCAGGTGCTGTCCTCGCTGTCGGTCGTGCTCAACGGAGGTGGCGTCGCGCAATTGGAGACCATCACCCACGAGCTCAATTCCGCGCTCACCGGGCGCGAGGACGCCATCAGGGACCTGCTGCCGCAGCTGAACGAGCTGACCACGAATCTGGACCGCCAGACCGGCGACATCATCGCCGCGATGAGCGGACTCGACCGGCTCGGCGGTCAGCTCGCCGAGCAGCGCGACGTGGTGGCGGCGGCGATCGAGCAGATCCATCCGGCGTTGACCGTGCTCGCCGATCGCCGCGCGAACATCACCAGGGCGATCACGGCGCTGGGCGAGCTGAGCGACGTCGTGCGGCGCATCGTCGCCGCCAGCGGCGAGGACCTGAAGGCCAACCTGCGCAGCCTCGTGCCGGTGCTGAAATCGCTGTCGGACACCGGCAGCGACCTGACCGAGGCGCTGAAGATCCTGGCGACCTTCCCGTTCCCGATGAAGAACCTGGATCACGCGATCAAGGGCGACTACCTGAATCTGTTCATGACCGTGGACATCACCGGCAAGCGGCTGGATTCGAACTTTCTCACCGGGACGCCGCTGGGCGGACGGTTCGGCGGCGTGGAAGGCGCGCTCGGCAGCTTCGCGCCGGGCACGGCCGCGCAGAACGGCGACCCGGCCACCGGGCCGTTGCAGGCGCCGCCGCCCGCGCCGAGCCAGCCGGCCCCGACCATTCCGGGACTGCCGCCGATCCCGGGCATTCCCGCCATTCCGGGGTTGACCGTGCCCATGCCGGGCGACACCGCGCCGCAAGGGGGTCCGGGACAGTGAAGCTCACCCGGTTCGTCCGTACCCAGCTGATCATCTTCTCCGTGCTGACGGTGGTCGGCCTGGTGGTCATGGGCGGCACTTACGTCAAACTGCCCGCGATGTTCGGCATCGGGCGCTACGAGGTCACCGTGAAACTCGCCGCGACCGGCGGGCTCTACCCGACGGCCAACGTCGCCTATCGCGGCACCAACGTCGGTGTGGTCAAGGAGGTCCGGCTGACGCCGGTCGGGGTGGACGCGAAGCTGTCCATCGCCAGCGACTACAAGATTCCCGCCGATGTGGACGCGTGGGTGCGCAGCGTCTCCGCGGTCGGTGAGCAGTACGTGGACTTGGTGCCCGCGCAGAACCGCACGGGCGGCAATCTGCGCGACGGCAGCGTGATCCCGGTGGAGCGCACCAAGTTGCCGCAGGATGTCGGCGCGCTGCTCGACCAAGCCGACCGGCTGCTGTCGAGCGTCGCGGACACCCGGTTGAAGCAGGTCATCGACGAGGCGTTCCTCGCGTTCAACGGCGCCGGACCGGACCTGCAACGGTTCATCGACTCCGCCTCGCTGCTGGTGCAGGAAGCACAGGCGAACGCGGAACCGACGAAGCGACTGCTCGATCAGATCGGGCCGCTGCTGGACACCCAGACCCGCTCGGATGCCGCGATCCGTTCCTGGACCGCCGATCTCGCGACGGTCACCGACCAGTTGCGCGGGCACGACCCCGCGCTGCGTGGCATCCTGCGCGACGGTCCGTCCTCGATGCAGCGGGTGACCAACCTGTTCGAGGACCTGCGTCCGACCCTGCCGCTGCTGCTGTCGAATCTGGTCAGCGTCGGGCAGGTCGCCGTCACGTATCACGCGGGGCTCGAGCAGATCCTGGTGGTCTATCCGCCGCTGGTCGCCGCGCTGCTGACCGCCGTTCGTGGTCCGCTCGAATACGGCGCGCTGGTCGACTTCATGGCGCTGGTCAACGACCCGCCCGCGTGCACGACCGGTTTCCTCCCGCCGGACCAGCGGCGCTCGCCGAGCGAACTCGACACCCCCGACACGCCGCCCGGCCTGTACTGCAAGGTGCCGCAAGACGCTCCGGAGGCGGTGCGCGGCATCCGCAACACGCCGTGCGCCGAGGTGCCTGGCATGCGCGCCCCGACGCCGGAACTGTGCCGCACGGGGTACGTTCCGATCGGCGACAACCCGCCGTTCGGGCCGCCGCACCCGGTGGCGCCCGCCGCGGCGCCCGCGCAAGAGCCCCCGGTCGTCGCACCGGCGAGTTACGGCGGCGGCACACCGGCCGCCGCGCGGTCGTACGACCCGGCCACCGGCGTCTACATCGGCCCCGACGGTCGGACATACCGGCAGGGCGATATCGGACCGAGCGGTTCGGGCACGGTACCGTCGAGCTGGCAGGCGATGCTCGAGGAGCAGCAACGATGAGTGAGAGCAACGGAGAAGGTCACCGCACCCGACGGCGTGCGGTGCGCTCGGCCGGGCCTCCGGTCGAGGAGAACGCGACCGGCGGCGTGCCGGCGGTGACCGTGCGGGCCCCCGTCGCCACGACCGGTATCGACGTCAAGGACAGCGAGCCGAGTTCGGCCGCCGCGGAGCCGAAGACCTCGTCCGACCAGCCACTGCCCGCCGACGCGCCGAAAGTCTTTGTGCGGAAAGCCGACCCAGAGCCGGCTTCCGAGACAACACCGGCCGAGCCCGCCCGCAGCGAGCGGCGTGGCCTCTCGCGCATCCTCGCCACGGCCGCGGCGGCGCTGCTGGTCGTCGTGCTCGTGACCGGTGCGGTCGTCTCGGCGCTCGTGATGCACCGGGCGCACGAACGCGACGAGCGCCGCGCGGAATACGTGGACACCGCCAGGCAGGCGATCGTCAACCTGACCACTATTCGCGCCGACACGGCCAAGCAGGACATCGACCGGATCCTCTCGCTGGCCTCGGGGGAGTTCAAGACCGAGTTCGACGGCCGGGTGGACCCGTTCACCAGCATCGTGCAGCAGGCCAAAGTGGTCTCCAGCGGCGAGATCGTGGAAGCCGCCCTGGAAAGCGACGACGACTCCTCCGGACGGGTGCTGGTCGCCGCCAAACAGACGCTGACCAACGCGGGCCAAGCCGAGCCGCAGACCAGGTACTACCGGTTCCGCGTCACCGTGTCGCGCGGCGATTCCGGGCTGACGGTGTCCAACGTGGAGTTCGTGGCATGAACGGTCAGGCCCGGAGGCGGCAGCGCAGCGTGACCACGC
>NZ_JBSFNF010000022.1:40572-47002 GCF_053586955.1 Nocardia sp. NPDC003726
ACGAGGGCCCCGTTCATGCCGGAATCGGACAGAGCATGAACGGTCAGGCCCGGAGGCGGCAGCGCAGCGTGACCACGCAGGGCCCCGTTCATGCCGGAATCGGACAGAGCATGAACGGTCAGGCCCGGAGGCGGCAGCGCAGCGTGACCACGCAGGGCCCCGTTCATGCCGGAGAGGACACAGCATGAACGGAATTCGAGCCAAGATCCTGCTCGCCCTGCTCGGCGTGGTGGTCGCCGCGGCCGCGGTGGTCGGGGGCGTCAACGGTTACCGGTACTGGGACCGTGCGCAGAGCGAGCAGGCGCGCAAGGACGCGGTCGCGACGGCGGGACGCACCGTCGAGGCCATGTTCACCTACACCCCGCAGACCGTGGACACCGAACTGCCCAAGTCGGCCGACAACCTCACCGGCGACTTCCGCGCCGACTACTTGACGCTGATCGAGAAGCAGATCGCGCCCGGCGCCAAGGAGAAGCAACTCACCGTCACCGCGACCACCCAGGCGGCCGGTGTCATCTCCGCCGACCGCTCCCACGCGCAAGTCCTGCTGTTCCTCAACCAGGTGATGACGAGCAAGGACACCCCGCAGGGCACCACGACCGGCAGCCGGGTCCGGGTCTCGCTGACGAAGTCCGATTCGCACTGGTTGGTGTCGGCGGTGACTCCGGTCTGACGCCGCTGCGGCCCCGCTAGGACGACGCCGGTGTGCGCGGTAGCCGCACCGTGAACGTCGTCCCGGCCTCGGGCGAACTCCGCACGCCGACCTCGCCGCCGTGCGCCGTCACCAGCGCCTGCACGATGGACAAGCCGAGCCCGGTGCCGCCGCTGCTGCGGGCGCGGGAGGTGTCGGCGCGGTAGAAGCGCTCGAAGACGCGTTCGGCGTCCTCCGCCGCCAGGCCGGGACCGGTGTCCGCCACCTCGAGCAGCACGTCGTCGGGGCCTGGAGTGAGCAGTACCGTCACCTTCGCGTCGGGCGCGGTGTGCGTGAGGGCGTTGTTCAGCAGATTGCCAAGGACTTGGCGCAGCCGTGCCTCGTCGCCGATCACCTCGAGCGTCCCCTCACCGGGCTCGATCTTCAGCTCGATGGTGCGGACGGGCCCCTCGCAGTGTCCGGCGGCGACCACGGCGCGCGCGTTGTGCACCCCGTCGCTGGCGACGGCGAGCAGGTCCACCGGGCCGAGTTCCAGCGGGCGCTGGGCATCCAGCCGCGCGAGCATCAGCAGGTCTTCCACGAGCACGCCCATCCGCTGGGCTTCGCGCTCGATCCGGTCCATGAACGCGGCGGGGTCGTCGGTGGCTCCCTGGCGATACAGCTCGGCGAAGCCGCGGATCGTGGTCAGCGGCGTGCGCAACTCGTGACTGGCGTCGGCGATGAAGCGGCGCATCCGCTCCTCGGAGCGGCGCGCCGCCTCCTCGGAGGCGGCGGTCGCGGTGAACGCGCGCTGGATCTGCGCCAGCATCCCGTTCAGCGATCTGGACAGCCGGTCGACCTCGGTGTTGGTGTCGCGCACCGGCACCCGGCGGTGCAGGTCGCCGCGGGCGATGGCCGCGGCGGTGCTCTCCACCCGGCGCAGCGGCCGCAGACTGCGCCGCACCACGAAGTACGCGAGCACCGCCAGCACGGCCAGGACCACCGCCCCGACGATCAGCTCCAGCACCACGAGCCGGTGCACCGTGTCGGTGTTCTGCGTGAGCGGCAGCGCCACCGTCGTCGTGCCCTCCGGTGTGCGCAGCGTCAGCACCCGCCACCGGATGGCGCCGCCGTTCGCGGAGTCGACGGTGTACGGGCCGGAGGGCGGGGTGTCGGGCAGGCTCGGCTCGGCGTCGACAGCGAACGCCGGGATGAGGAACAAGCGCCCGTCGGCGCGGATCGAGCGCACCCAGAACTGACTCGGAGCGTGGCGCGGATCGGGCGGCAAGACCGGGGGCGGCGGCCCGCGCCGGGACCATTCCATCGCGCCACCGCGCAACTGCTGGTCGGTGCGGTCGGTCAGCTGCTGCTCCAGCGCCGAGGTGACCACAAGGCCGGAGACGAGCAGCCCGAGCCCCGCCGTGAGCACCAGCAGGACCATCAGCGTCACCCGCAGCGGAACGGCGGACAGCCAGGCGGAGACCTTCGCCCGCACTGCGCCGCTGCGGCCCGGACTCATGAACCGCTCTTGCGGTAGGGCGCGCGCATCACGTAGCCGACGCCGCGCAGCGTGTGGATCAGCCGGGTATCGCCGGTGTCGACCTTCTTGCGCAGGTAGGAGACGTAGGTTTCCACGACGCCGACCTCGCCGCCGAAGTCGTAGCGCCAGACGTGGTCGAGGATGCGCGGCTTGCTCAGCACGGTGCCCGCGTTGACCATGAAGTAGCGCAGCAGCGTGAACTCGGTGGGCGAGAGCGCGACCGGCTCGCCCGCCTTCCACACCTCGTGGGTGTCGTCGTCGAGTTCGATGTCCTCGAAACGGAGGCGCGAACTCTCCCGCTGCGGAGCGGCGTGCCCCGCGCGGCGCAGGATCACCCGCAGCCGGGCGACGACTTCCTCCAGGCTGAACGGCTTGGTGACGTAGTCGTCGGCCCCCAGGGTGAGACCGGTGATCTTGTCCTGTACGTCGTCGCGCGCGGTCAGGAACAGCACGGGCGCGTCGATCCCGTCGGCACGCAACCGGCGCAGCAGACCGAAGCCGTCCATGCCCGGCATCATCACGTCCACGATCAGCGCCTGCGGACGGAAGGTGCGCGCTTTGTCCAGCGCCTGCGCGCCATCGGACGCCGTGTCGACCTCGAAGCCCTGGTAGCGCAGACTCACCGCGAGCAGTTCGACGATCATCGGCTCGTCATCGACCACCAGAACCCTGGCCTCGGGGGTCTGCACGGGGGCGCCACTCATGGCTACATCGTCCGCTCTCGGGCTGCGATGTCGCTGGGCCGAAGCTGGGAGCTTCCTGTGAACGCCGGAATTCAGCGCGGCTCGCGGTCCTCCGGGTAGACGTCGTCGTCGGTCAGCAGCGCGCTGCCCGCGACCTGGTCCTGCGCCAGCGCGTCGAGGAAGGCCCGCGCCCAGCGATCCACGTCGTGGGCCAGCACCTGTCTGCGCAGCGAGCGCATCCGCCTGCGTTTGACGTCGCGCTCGTCCTCCAGCGCCGCGACGATGGCGTCCTTCACGTCGTCGAGGTCGTGCGGGTTGCACAGGTAGGCCTGCCGCAGCTCGGCCGCCGCGCCCGTGAACTCGCTCAGCACCAGGGCGCCGTTGAGCCCGCTGTGACACGCGACGTATTCCTTGGCGACCAGGTTCATGCCGTCGCGCAGCGGCGTCACCAGCATCACGTCGGCGGCGACGAAGAACGCGACCAGCTCGTCGCGCGGGATCGGGCGGTGCAGGTAGTGCACCACCGGGTAGCCCACCCTGGCGAACTCGCCGTTGATCCGGCCGACCTGGCGTTCGATGTCGCCGCGCATCTGGATATAGCTCTCGACCCGCTCCCGGCTGGGGGTGGCGAGCTGGATCATGACCGTGTCCGCGGGGTCGATCCGGCCCTCGACCAGCAGTTCTTCGAGGGCGTTGAGGCGGATGTCGATGCCCTTGGTGTAGTCGAGCCGGTCCACGCCGAGCAGGATGTTCTTCGGGTTGCCCAGCTCGGCGCGGATCTTCGCGGCGCGCTCGCGCACCGACCTGCGCCTGGAGTGCTCGTCCAGTTCGGCGGAGGCGATGGAGATGGGGAACGCGCCGACCCGCACCGTGCGGAAGCCGACCTGGACGACGCCGAGCTTGGAGCGCACACCGACCGAACCGCGCGAGGTCGGCTGGCCGGCCAGCCTGCGCGCCAGGTAGAGGAAGTTCTGCGCGCCGCCGGGCAGGTGGAAGCCGATGAGGTCGGCGCCGAGCAGGCCCTCCACGATCTCCGTTCGCCACGGCATCTGCATGAACAGCTCGACCGGCGGGAACGGGATGTGCAGGAAGAACCCGATGGTGAGATCCGGGCGCAGCATGCGCAGCATCTTGGGCACCAGCTGCAGCTGATAGTCCTGCACCCACACCGTCGCGCCCTCGGCGGCGACCTTGGCGGTGGCCTCGGCGAAGCGCCGGTTCACGGTGACGTAGGCGCTCCACCACCTGCGGTCGTAGACCGGCCGCACGATGACGTCGTGATAGAGCGGCCACAGGGTGCCGTTGGAGAAGCCTTCGTAGTAGTCGGCCACCTCGTCCGCGGACAACGGGACCGGATGCAGTTCGAGGCCGTCCTCGATGATCGGGTCCACATCGACGTTCGGGACGCCCGCCCAGCCGACCCACGCCCCCTTGTTGTTGCGCAAGACCGATTCCAGCGCGGTCACCAGACCGCCCGGACTGCGTTTCCACCGGGTGCTGCCGTCGGGCAGGCGTTCGAGGTCGACGGGGAGCCGGTTGGCGACGACGACGAAACCGGAGCCCGCGCCGGAGCCGGTGGTTTCCGCCGCGGCGTCAGCAGTCGAGGTGCCTGCGGCGTGCTCGGAATCGTCGGACGGATTCATCTGGTCCACTCACCGCATCCTTTGCGCGTTGCTGTATCCCGCTGGAGTTGTGTGGTCGACGTCGCCGTTGGCGTCGAGAACGAGGTTATTCGCCCCGAGCGTTCGGTCCAATACCCAGCATGGACAACAACATCCGGCATTCGTCCGCGTCTTCGGCGTAGGCCGCGACCACCCGCTGCGCCTGACGCGCGGTTTCGTCGGCGAGCGGTTCCAGATCGTCGTCCGCAATGTCGTTGGCGCTGCCCTTCACGGCCATCGTCAAGTCCTCCCGGCTCAGTGCGCACTTACCCTGCGAAAAATCAATGGTATGCGACGCTGGGAGGTGCGCTTGCCGCGGCGTTGGCGCGAGCGCGCCACGACCCCCGGTCCGCGCACCTTCCGCGCTGGTCCCTATACCGTGGGGAGCGCAGCACCAACTCCACGAAAGGGTCGATATGCCGCTGGCCACGGTGAACGGGATTTCCCTCAACTATCAGGTGAAGGGTGACCGCGCCAAGGGATCGGCGCCGCTGGTGGTCATGATCATGGGCACCGGCAGTCCCGGCCGGGTGTGGGAGCTGCACCAGGTGCCCGCGCTGGTCGCGGCAGGCTACCGGGTGTGCACCTTCGACAACCGCGGGATCGCGCCGTCGTTCGAGGCCGCGTCCGGCATGACCATCGACGACCTGGTCGCCGACACCGCCGCGCTGATCGAGTTCCTGGACGAGGGCCCGGCGCTGGTGGTGGGCACCTCGATGGGGGCGCGCGTGGCGCAGGAGCTGGCGCTGGCCCGCCCCGACCTGGTCCGCAAGGCCGTGTTCATGGCCGGGCACGGGCGGCTGGACCAGTTCCAGAAGACGCTGTCGCTCGGTGAACACGAACTCGACGCGAGCGGGGTGAAACTGCCGCCGAAATACGAGGCGGCGATCACCGCGGTCATGAATCTCTCGCCGGCGACCATGGCCGAGCCGAACGCCGCGCGCGACTGGCTCGACCTGTTCGAGTTCACCGGAGGGCCGGTCTCGCCGGGCATTCGCGCCCAGCGCAGGATGGATCACGATTTCGACCGGGTGCAGGCCTACCGGGCGATCCGGGTGCCATGTCTTTCGGTCGGATTCGCCGACGACCGGATGATTCCGCCGTATCTGTCCAGGGAGATCGCCGAGGTCATTCCGGGTGCGCGGTACCAGGAGGTACCGGATGCCGGGCATTTCGGATATTTGGAGCGGCCGGAAGCGGTGAACAAGATTCTCCTGGACTTCTTCGCGGCCTGATCGCGAGTCGGCCGAGGTCCCAGCATAGGTAACCGCCCAGGCGTAACGTCTTGCTTGCTAGTGTCGAAACAACGCTCGGGGTCTCTCGGCGCCAGGGGTTGGCAGCAACCCGGCACCGTGCGAACCAGGAGCGATCCCGTACATAGCGCCAGTATCCAGTGAGGTGAAATTGAGCACCAACCCCTTCGATGATGAAGACGGCCGCTTCTTCGTCCTGGTCAACGACGAGGAACAGCATTCCCTGTGGCCCGCCTTCGCAGAGGTTCCGGCCGGATGGCGAGTCGTGTTCGGTGAGGACAGCCGCGCCGCCTGCGTCGAGTACGTGGAGAAGAACTGGACCGACATGCGTCCGAAGAGCCTGCGCGACGCCATGGCCGCGGACGACGCGGCTCGGCAGGGCTCGGTCTGATCGGCAGCGCTCGATCTGCCGCGCTCCGGCGCGGCGTGTTCGCGGCCCCCTGATGGCTCACGTCCGAGTGGCCGCCGCTCGCGACTTCGTCGCGGACGCGGCGGTCACTCGGCTGTGAGCCGAAAGCGGTTGTCGGGCCGGTGGGCCGCGTTCGGTGCCGAACGCGAATCCGTTGTGATGCGGACGGCGTGCCGGGCTATGATGACAACCGCTTTCCCGCCTCCTTAGCTCAGTGGTAGAGCACTCGCCTTGTAAGCGAGCGGTCGTCAGT
>NZ_JBSFNF010000022.1:47100-92995 GCF_053586955.1 Nocardia sp. NPDC003726
GTTCAATCCTGACAGGGGGCTCCATCCAGCCGCTGCGCGGCTGTAGCTCAGTGGTAGAGGCCGTGCCCGGTGTTGTAAGCGAGCGGTCGTCAGTTCAATCCTGACAGGGGGCTCCATCCAGCCGCTGCGCGGCTGTAGCTCAGTGGTAGAGGCCGTGCCCGGTGTTGTAAGCGAGCGGTCGTCAGTTCGATCCTGACAGGGGGCTCCATCCAGTCGCTGCGCGGCTGTGGCTCAGTGGTAGAGGCCGTGCCGGGTGTTCGGGGTCTCTGATCGAGAGGGTGCCGCTTCATTCGGTGGGTGCCCCGGTGTGGTTCTTCGTAGTCGCCGTCAGTTGTGGCCTCGCTCGGGTTCGGCTGGACGATGCGGTCGGGTCGGCAGCCTTCGAGCGGATCTGCGGGATCGCGTGACGAGCGGGGCGGGCGAGGGCCGACGCGGAGCGAGCGCACCGCCTGTGCTTTTCGTTGCGGAATTCGTGGGCTGCGGTGCCGCCACGGGACAACTGTTCCGAAGTGGGACGTGTCGTCGAACGCGCCGATCCAATTCATCGCATATGTCGGAGAATTCGTCCTCGTGGTCCCGTCGCGGCCGGGCTGGGAAAGCGGCCGACCAGTTCGGTGGTTGGTAGCGAACGGGCAGCACATCTGAGCGCCGACCGACAAGCATGTTTCCGGCTACGAGTCTGTTTGTAGTCTGGTGTGCGCAAACATTTCTCGGGATAGGCATGTTCAGATCACGCGCAAACACCGGATGGGCCACAAATAGAGCATGGCGGCATACTTCGCGCACATTCGGGTGACTCTAGCTGTACCGGGTTCTCCATCTGTCGAAAGTTACTGAGATGTACGAATACAACGCGTTGCCGCCGGCCGTTGCGCGGTCTCGTACCATCCAGGGGGCGCGCGATGACTGAGCTGATCGACTTCTCCGCCGCGCTCATCGAGCCGCAAGCGATCAAAGACGCCGGATACGCGGGCGTCATCGGCTACTTCAGCGATTCCCGGCCCGGGACGAATTTCGGTGCGAAGCCGCTGCGGCGGGAATACTGCGACCGATTGCGTGCCATCGGGCTCGAGATAGTGACCAATTACCAGTACGGCAAGGGCGAGACGTCGGACTGGAAAGGCGGTTACGACGCGGGGGTGCACCACGCGCGGATCGCGCTCGATTATCACCGCGCGGCCGGTGGGCCGCGCTCGCGCCCGCTGTATGCCCCGGTCGACGCAAATCCGACGCTGGCGGAATGGAATTCGCTGATCGCGCCGTTTCTCCGAGGCTGGGCGTCGGTGGTCGGTCTGGAATGGACCGGCATGTACGGCAATGCCCGATGCATCGACTGGGCGCTGGAGGACGGCGTCGCCAGCTGGTTCTGGCAACACAACTGGTCCGGCGATCCCTCGATCAACGGCGACCATCCCGCCGCGCACCTGCATCAGATCCGCATCGACGCCGACCGGGTCGGCGGTGTCGTGGTGGATATCGACAAAGTTCTCGCCGACGACTACGGCCAATGGTCGAAGGCGCCGAATTCAGGGGGCACAATGCAAAAGCCCGACTACATCGAATTGGACCGGATGGGCGACTCCGCGTCCAGCCGCCACGGCGCCCGCGTGGAGAACTTCCTGCTGCACACCCAGGAAGGCAATGGAACGGCGGAGAGCCTGGCCAACTACCTCAACAATCCGGCGAACGGGGTGAGCTACCACTACACCGTCCGCGACCGCGTGGTGGTCGACGTGGTCGACACCGACCTGGCCAGTTGGTCGGTGCTGGACGCGAACTCGTTCACCATCAATCTCTGTTTCGCTGGCAGCCGCGTCGCGTGGAGCCGGGACGACTGGCTGCGCATCCGCGACGACATCCGCATCGCGGCGTGGCTCGCGGTGCAGGACGCGCGCAAGTACGGGTTCGACACGTATGTCATCGCACCGCCCTACCAGCGGCGTCAGGGCATCTCCGACCACAAGTACGTCACCGAGTGCCTCGGCATCGGCACGCACACCGACGTGGGACCGAATTTCCCCTGGGACGTGTTCGCCGACGATGTGCGCGGCTTCGCCACCGGCGAGCCGAGCGGGTCGGAGCCGAACGCGATCAACGATTGCGCGGCGGCGAATCCGTGGCTCGGCCGGCGGATCACGCAGGGGGAGATCGCGACGCCCGACGGCGCGGGACGCTTCGCCCAGTTCGAACACGGCTACATCTACTGGCATCCGGATACCGGCGCGCACGCCATCCCGGAAACGCTGTGGGGAAAGTTCGAGGCGATGGGCTGGGAGGCGGGCCCGCTCGGGTATCCGATCACCGACCGCACCGTGACGCACGGGCCGGACGGTCAGCTGACGGGTGAGGTGCAGGGTTTCCAGGGCGGAGCGCTCTATCGGCGGCAATCGAGCGACAACGTGTGCTGGGTGCACGGCGCGATCCGCGACCGCTGGAACCGCTCGGGTTACGAGAACGGACCGCTCGGCTGGCCGGCCACCGACGAAATCCCCTGGGACACCGGGACCTACCAGGATTTCGAGCACGGCCGGATCTACTGGACCCCCAGCCAGACCCTGGCCACGGTCGCGGTCGGCGGAGTCGACACACCCCTGCGCGACGTGGCGAGTTAGGCGGGCACGTTTTCGCCGTAGCCGAGATCGCGCAGCGCCTGCTTGATCTTGGCCTGCGCCTCGTCCAGCGACTCGGGGCTCGGGTTCGGGTCGGCGCCGGAGATGTCGAAATCACCCAGCGAGAAGGCCGGGAACACGTGCACGTGCAGGTGCGGCACTTCCAGACCGGCGATGAGCAGACCGGCGCGCGGCGCGTCCCAGGCCGCGCGCACGGCCTGGCCGATCTTCTGGGCGACGGCGGTCAGCCGGGCGAAGGTGCCCGCGTCGATGTCCTGCCACTGGTCGATCTCCTTGCGGGGCACCACGAGGGTGTGACCGGGAGTGACCGGGGCGATGGTGAGGAAACCGACGAACTCGTCGTCCTCCCAGACGAAACGGCCCGGGAGCTGACCGGCGATGATCGCGCTGAAGACAGAAGCCATGTCCCGCAGCGTAGCCCCGAGTCGCGGCAGGCGCCCCGCGCTATACCGCGACGAAGTGCGACAGGATGCCCTGCACCTCGTAGATGTCCACCTGCCGGTTGAACCGCTTCAGCAGCGGCTCGTCGCTGCCCGAGATCCAGATGGCCAGCTCCGCGTCCAGATCGAAGGTGCCTGCCGTCTCCACCGAGAAGTGGGTGATCGCGCGATAGGGAACGCTGTGATAGCTCACCTTGCGGCCGGTGACGCCCTGCTTGTCGATGAGGATCAGGCGGCGGTTCGTGAACAGCATCGCGTCGCGGACCAGCAGGTACGCCGCGTAGACCTGTTCGCCGTTGCCGAGGAGCTTGGCGTACTCCTGTTGCGCCTGCCCCGGATCGATCCGGCCGGCGTTGCCCATCAGTCCGTCGATCAGACCCATTTCAGCACTTCCTTCGGTGCTCCGGAGGCACGAGTGGTCAGGCCCCCGCTCATGCCGGAAAAGGACACAGTGGTCGGTGCGGGCCGGGTGCCGTCCCACATCCGTTGTCCCCTTTCATCATCCCCTCCGCGCGCACCGGCAGCGGCGATCCCGCCGAACGGCTCGTTTAGGCTGTCTGCCGTGCGTGTACTCGTCATCGGTTCCGGAGCCCGTGAACATGCCCTCGTCCTGGCCCTGCGCCGGGACCCCGCGGTGACCGCGCTGTTCGCCGCTCCAGGCAATGCCGGGATCGCGCAGCACGCGCAGGTTCGCCCGGTCGACCCGTGTGCCGCCGAGGACGTGGTCGCGCTGGCCACGGAGGTGGATGCCGACCTGGTGGTGATCGGCCCGGAAGTCCCGCTGGTGCTCGGCGTCGCCGACGCGCTGCGCGTGGCGGGCATCCCGTGCTTCGGACCGTCGGCCGCGGCCGCCCGGATCGAGGGCTCCAAAGCCTTCGCCAAGGACGTCATGTCCGCGGCGGGCGTGCGCACCGCGCACAGCGAAGTGGTGGACAACCCGGCCGAGCTGGACGACGCGCTCGACCGCTTCGGTCCCACCTGGGTGGTGAAGGACGACGGACTCGCCGCGGGCAAGGGCGTGGTGGTGACCGCCGACCGCTCGGCGGCGCGCGAGCACGGGGCCGAACTGCTGGAGCAGGGCCACCCGGTGCTGCTGGAGTCGTTCTTGGACGGACCGGAAGTCTCGCTGTTCTGCCTGGTCGACGGCGAGACGGTGGTTCCGCTGCTGCCCGCGCAGGATCACAAGCGCGTCGGTGACGGTGACACCGGACCCAACACCGGCGGCATGGGCGCCTACACGCCGCTGCCGTGGCTGCCCGAGCAGACCGTCACCGCGATCGTCGACGACGTGGTGAAACCCGTTGCCGCCGAGCTGGTGCGGCGCGGCAGCGGCTTCTCCGGCCTGCTCTACGCCGGGCTGGCGATCGGCGCGGCCGGCCCCGCCGTGGTCGAATTCAATTGCCGCTTCGGCGATCCCGAGACGCAGGCGGTGCTGGCGTTGCTGGACAGCCCGCTCGGCGAGCTGCTGTACGCCACCGCCACCGGCACGCTGGCACAGGTGGCCCCGCCGCGCTGGCGCGACGGCTCCGCCATCACCGTGGTGCTCGCCGCGGAGAACTACCCGGGGCGTCCGCGTCTCGGCGACGCGATCTCCGGCGCTGGCGAGGGCGCGTCCGACGAGAACGCCACGGTGCTGCACGCGGGCACCGCGCAGCGCGAGGACGGCGCGCTGGTCTCCGCGGGCGGACGGGTGCTGAACGTGGTGGGCGTCGGCGCCGACCTCGCCGAAGCCCGCGCCCGCGCCTACGACCGCATCGCCGCGATCAAACTGCCCGGCAGCCACTACCGCACCGACATCGGCCTGGCCGCCGTGGAGAACCGCATCGAGGTCTGAGCCGCGGCTCGACTCCCCTGAGCCGCCCGGCGCGTCGCGGGCTCAGCCGAACGTGAGTCCGCGCACCGCCAGCCATTGCTGCGGGTCGACGTGTTGTCCGCCGGCGATCACCTCGAAGTGCAGGTGCGGCCCGGTCGAGTCGCCGCGGTTGCCCATGCGGGCGATCTGCATGCCCGCTGGCACCCGCTCGCCGACCGAGACGAAGAAGTCGTACATGTGCCCGTAGACGGTGATGCTGCCGTCGTCGTGGCGGATCCGCACCCACAGGCCGAAGCCCTGCGCCGGTCCGGCGTCGATGACGGTGCCGTCGGCGACCGCGTAGATCGGGGTGCCGATCGGGCCCGCGATGTCGATGCCGTTGTGGAACGTTCCCCAGCGTGACCCGAAGCCGGAGGTGAAGACGCCGTGGGCGGGCAGCGCGAAGCCGTGGCCGCCCGGCAGCGTCGCCCCGGGCTGCACCGGCGCGGTTCCGGTCATCCACGGCTGCCGCTCACCGGCCACGGCGGCGGCCGCCTCGGCCTTCGCGCGTTCGAGCGTCGCGCGCGCTGCGGCCGCGACCACCGCCTGCTCGCGCAGCCGCTCACCGTTGGCGATCGCGTTCAGCAACCTGGTCACCGAAGGCGGGGTGTTCTGCATCTGCGGGGGATAGGCGACGGCGACGCGCTGGGCGCGGTCCGGTGCGGGCGTGCGATCGGTGACCGTCCCGGCGAAGGACATGTCGCCCGCGGCGAACATCGCGGTCGCCGCGAGCCCGCCCAGCAGCACCTTGTGCTTGCGCGCCAGCGCCAGCAACTCCTCGCCGGTGGGTTTGCGCCGCCACAGGTCGCGCGGGTCCGGCCTGCGCTGCCACCAGGCCCGCAGCCGGCGCGGATCGAACCGGCCGCCATCGCCGAAAAGCCGTCGCCGGGACCGGCGCGGCAAGCCCGCACGCCAATCGCGCGGAATGACGCCGATACCGGCCACTCCGCGCACTCGGTCGAGTCCGTCTCGTCGAGACTTATCGAGCATCGGGTAGACCATAACCGCGACTGTGCGGCGAAGCGTGCTCTACCGTCTGTCGAGTGTCCAGAGAATCTCGCCGGTCGACCATTCCACCTTTCTACGTGATGGATGTGTGGAAAGCCGCCGCGGAACGCGCCCGGACCCACGGCGATGTGCTCGTGCTCGCGGCGGGGCAGCCGTCGACGCCTGCGCCCGCGCCCGTCCTGCGCGCGACTCAACTGGCCATCGGGTCCGAATTGCTCGGCTACACGGAGACTTTCGGCATTCTGGCGATTCGGGAAGCGATCGCACAACACCATCGGGAAACCTACGGTTACCAGGTCCACCCGGACGACGTGGTCGTGACCACCGGCTCGTCCGGCGCGTTCTCGCTGATCTTCCTCGCCGCGTTCGACCCGGGCGACACCGTCGTGGTGGCGCGTCCCGGGTATCCGGCCTACCGCAACACCCTCGCCGCGCTCGGCTGCCGCGTGCTGGAACTCGACTGCGGCGCGCAGACCAGGTTCCAGCCCACCGTCGCCATGCTCGAGGCGCTTCCCGAGCCGCCCGCCGGCCTGGTGGTGGCCAGCCCCGCCAACCCCACCGGCACCATGATCGCCCCGGCGGAGCTCGCCGCGCTGGCCCGCTGGTGCGAGGAGCACGGCACGCTGCTGATCTCCGACGAGATCTACCACGGCATCACCTACGACACGGGCCCCGACAGCGCCACCTCGTCGGCCTGGGAGACCTCGCGGGAAGCGGTGGTGATCGGCTCGGTCTCCAAATACTTCTCCATGACGGGCTGGCGGCTGGGCTGGATGCTGGTGCCGAGCGGCCTGCGCCCCGCGCTGCAACGGCTGGCCTCCAACCTGACCGTGTGCCCGCCGGCGATCTCGCAGTACGCGGCGCTGCACGCGTTCGGCGCTGAGGCCAAGGAAGAACTCGACGGGCACGTGCGGCGGTACGCGGAGAACCGGCGGTTGCTGCTGGACGGCCTGCCGAAACTGGGCATCACCGACCTCGCCCCCGCCGACGGCGCCTTTTACGCCTACGCCGATATCGGCCACCTCACTGACGACTCCCGCGCCTGGTGCGCCGACGTGCTGAACCACACCGGCGTCGCGCTCGCTCCGGGGGTGGATTTCGACACCGTCAACGGACACCGGACGGTTCGTTTCTCGTTTGCCGGAGCAACCGCCGACATCGAGGCGGCGCTGCTGCGTCTAGGGCACTATCTAGGCGTTTGAAAGCCCTGTCCGGCAAGAACTTTTCGCAGTTCGGCACCCTGGCCGCGCGGATGCGGTAAAACAACGATGGTTGCTTTTCCTCGCTGATTTCCCCTGGAAGAACTGATGACGACTGGCACGATGGCACGGTGATCACCGCGACGACCCCGAAAGGCGAACGGCGTCGCCAGGCTTTGATAGCCGCCGCTGCCGAGCTGTTGCTCGAAGGCGGTTTCGAGGCGGTGCGGCATCGTTCGGTTGCGACGCGCGCTGATCTGCCTCTGGCGTCGACCACCTACTATTTCGAATCCTTGGACGACCTCATCGCTCGGGCCGTCGAGTTCAGCGGCAATGCCGAGCTGGACGCGATGCGCAGGCGGGTCGGCGAGGTGAGCCACCGCCGCCGCGGCGCGGAGGCCACCGTCGACCTGGTGCTCGACCTTCTGGTGGGCAGCGACGGGGCCGACGAAGGCGCGCGCGGGCAACTCATCGCACGCTACGAGCGTTCGGTCGCATCGGCGCGGCACCCTGAGCTGCGCGAAGTCCAGCTACGGCTGCGCGCCCAGCTGGACGAGCTGCTGGCCGACGTGCTGCGCCGATCCGACCGGATGGTGCGGCCGGAGCAGCTGCGCCGGCTGGTCGCGGTGGTGGACGGAGCCGTGGTCGCCGCGCTCACCGAGATGGACCCGGAACCGCGGCGGATGGCCCGCGGCGCGCTGCTGGAAGTGATCGACATCGTGGCCCCGCCCGCGCGGTCGGCGGCCCCGGAGGCGGCGGCCTACGCGGGCACGGACGGTCCCGTCCGTGCCACGCCCCAGCAAGTGGATCGTTACCGAGCACTAGACTGACCGGACGTGAGCATCGTCCCCAATGTCCTCGCCACCCGTTACGCCAGCCCGGAGCTGGTGCACCTGTGGTCGCCGGAGCACAAGGTCGTACTGGAGCGACGGCTGTGGCTGGAGGTGCTGCGGGCGCAGGCGGAGCTGGGCGTCGAGGTGCCGGAGGGGGTCATCGCCGACTACGAGCGCGTGCTCGACGAGGTGGACCTGTCCTCCATCGCCGAACGCGAGCGGGTGACCCGGCACGATGTCAAGGCGCGCATCGAGGAGTTCAACGCGCTGGCCGGGCACGAGCACGTGCACAAGGGCATGACCAGCCGCGACCTCACCGAGAACGTGGAGCAGCTGCAGATCCGGCTCTCGCTCGAGCACGTGCACGCGCACGGCGTGGCGATCGCCGCGCGACTGGCCGAGCGCGCCGCCGAACACCAGGCGCTGGTGATGGCGGGCCGCTCGCACAATGTCGCCGCGCAGGCCACCACGCTGGGCAAGCGGTTCGCCTCCGCGGCCGACGAATTGCTGATCGCGCTCACCCGGCTGCGTGAACTGATCGAGCGTTACCCGCTGCGCGGGATCAAAGGCCCGATGGGCACCGCGCAGGACATGCTCGACCTGCTCGGCGGCGACCCGGCCAAGCTCGCCCGGCTGGAGCAGCAGGTGGCCCGGCATCTCGGTTTCGCGACCGTGCTCACCAGCGTCGGCCAGGTCTACCCGCGCTCGCTGGATCACGATGTGCTGTCCACGCTGGTGCAGGTGGGCGCAGGTCCGTCCTCGTTCGCGCACACCATCCGGCTGATGGCCGGGCACGAGCTGGTCACCGAGGGTTTTCAGCCCGGCCAGGTGGGCAGCTCGGCGATGCCGCACAAGATGAACACTCGCTCGTGCGAACGCGTCAACGGCTTGCAGGTGGTGCTGCGCGGTTACGCCTCGATGGCGGCCGAGCTGGCGGGCGCGCAGTGGAACGAGGGCGACGTGTTCTGCTCGGTGGTTCGCCGTGTCGCGCTGCCGGACGCGTTCTTCGCCATCGACGGGATGATGGAGACCTTCCTCACCGTGCTGGCCGAGTTCGGCGCCTACCCGGCGGTGATCGCCCGCGAACTGGACCGGTACCTGCCGTTCCTCGCCACCACCCGCATCCTGATGGCGGCCGTCCGGACCGGTGTCGGCCGTGAAACCGCGCACGAGGTGATCAAGGAGCACTCCGTCGCGGTCGCCCTCGCGATGCGCGAGCAGGGACGCGAACCCGACTTGCTCGACCGCCTCGCCGCCGACCCGCGCCTTCCCCTGGACCGCCCCGCCCTCGACGCGGCGCTGTCGGACAAGTCCGCCTTCGTCGGCGCGGCGGAGTCCCAGGTCGCCGACGTCATCGGCCAGGTGCAGAAACTCGTCGACCGCTACCCGGACGCGGCCAGATATTCACCGTCGCCGATCCTGTAGCGGGACTGCGCCTTTCGCGGCCAAATCGTTCGTCGGCTCGACTGGTGGCCGGTATCGTCCCCCGGGGCCCATTCACGCCTTCGTGGACGAGTCGATTCGCCGCGACCGCTACATACTGTGCGCTGCCCTCGTGCCCGCCCAGCTGCTCGAGCACGCACGAGCGGTGGTCCGCGGTCTGTGTTTGCCCGGCCAGCGCCGGTGGCATTTCGCGAAGGAGCCGGACCAACGACGTCGGCAGATCCTCGCCACGATGGCCCGATGTGAAGGCGTGCGCGTCGCGGTCTTCGTCGGGAAAGGCGCCTTAGGTGCGCGTTCGCGACGAGAGTATGGCTCGATTGGTCACCTATCTGGTGGATCTGCAGGCTGAGCGGTTGGTTATCGAATCGCGCGAGAGCCTGGACCATCGCGATCGCAATTGCATCGCCGCAGCGCTTCGTAAGGCTTCGGCGGAACTGCCGTACCTGCATCTGCCGCCGCACACTGAGCCGGGACTATGGTGGCCTGACGCCGTAGCCTGGGGCGTTCGGCGCCGGTGGGGTTTGGCGGCCACTGGTGGCTTCCTTGGTTGTCGACGTCATCGATGTCGACAACCACTCCAGAAACCCGACTGCTCACCGTCCGGAGAGGAGCCGGGTCCACTTCTCCCAGCTACTGCCAGGAGCTGATTCGATGGTACCGCACCGGTGGTGTCCGGGCTATCCATTACCCGGCATCGCCGCGACCGGAGACCGCATAGGCTGCCGGTCGTGAATCCCTACACGATTTTCGCCGATATCGTTGCCGGGCGGGCCCCGTCGAGCAAGGTCTATGAGGATGACGATGTCCTGGCGTTCATGGACATTCGGCCGATGACGCCGGGGCATCTGCTGGTGGTGCCGAAGGTGGCGGCGCGCAGTCTGGCGGAGCTGGATCCGGAGGTCGGGGGGAAGCTGTTCCAGGTGGGGCAGCGGTTGGCGGCGGCGTTGCGGACCAGCGAGGTCGGCTGCGACGGGGTGAATTTCTTTCTGGCGGACGGGGTGACGGCCGGGCAGGAGGTCTTCCACGTGCACCTGCACGTCATCCCGCGTACGCCGGGCGACGGGTTCGGTTTGCGCGGCCGCCCGACCAGTCCGCGGCGGGAGGATCTGGACTACCTCGCCGCCTCGATCCGGGGCGCGCTGGGCGACTGAGCTCGCCGCCGGGTTGCGTGCTCTTGTCGGCTCTCGTTTGTCGTCGCCGGTCATCGCGCTGGGCGGCGTCGATCGCGGAGAGGGCCTCCGCGAAACGCTCGGCTGCGGTGCCACAGCCGAGCATTCGTCATCTTCCGATCCGCTGGAAGCCGGGCAGCCGGGTGACGACCGCTCGGTGCCCACGAGAGGGCTCGGCCTCTCGGGTATTCGCAGGACTTGGCGACGAGTCAGTCCCCCACCAGTTGGGCCGCCGTCCAGTTGGGGTAGTCGCTGTACCCCTCGGCAGTGCGGCCGTACAGGAACTCCTCGCGAATGGGGGCGAGGGGCAGGTCGTACCGGATGCGATGCACCAGATCGGGATTGGCGATGAACGCCCTGCCGAACGAGACCAAGTCGGCGTGTCCGGCGCGCAGCACCTCTTCCGCGCCCGCCGCCGTGGTCGGCTCGCGGTTCTCGCCGATATTCGCGATGAGCGTGCCGTGCCAGCGCGGGCGTAGATCGCGCAGCGCGGGGTAGCGATCGTTGTCGGTGAGGTGCAGGTAGGCGAGGTCGCGCGCGTCCAGTTCGGCGACGAGCGCGCGGTAGAGCGGGGCCGGGTCGGCTTCGTACATGTTGAACTGGGGATTGCCCGGCGAGAGCCGGATGGCGGTGCGGTGCGAACCGATCGCCCCGGTCACCGCGTCCACCACCGCGAGGGGCAGCCGCATGCGGTTGACGATCGAACCGCCGTACTCGTCGTCGCGCAGGTTGGTGTTGTCGGCCAGGAACTGGTGCGGCAGATAGCTGTTGGCGGCGTGGATCTCGACGCCGTCGAAGCCCGCCGCCACGGCATTGCGCGCGGCGGCGGCGTAGTGCCCGATCGCGGCCTCGATACCGGCGCGATCGAGCGCGGCGGGAGTGATCGGATCGGCCTTGCCGCCGTCGATCAGATGCACCCGGTCGTCGTCGAGCACCGCCGACGGTCCGGCCGGCCAGGATCCGTCGATCCGGGCGAGCGGGTGACCCTTGCGTCCGCCGTGCATGAGTTGCGCGAAGATCCGTCCGCCGCGTGCGTGCACCGCCTCGGTGACCCGGCGCCACGCCGCGACGTGCGCCTGCGTCTGCAAGCCCGGCACCCACGCTTCGCTCTGACCGGTCGAATGCGGCCAGATGCCCTCGGTGACGATCAGTCCCGCGGTCGCGCGCTGGGCGTAGTAGTCGGCGACATCGCTGGTCGGGGACCCGTCGGGCAGCGAGCGCAGCCGGGTCATGGGCGCCATGACGATCCGGTTGGGCAGGTCGAGCGGGTGGTTGCGGTATTCGGTCAGAAGCAGCATGGCTGTACCGTAAAACCTGACATTGATGTTAGGTCAAGGAGCGAAGATGCGGATCGGTGAACTGGCCGAGCGGACCGGCGTGAGCGTCCGGTCGCTGCGGTACTACGAGACCAAGGGCCTGCTGAGTTCGCAGCGGTCCTCCGGCGGGCAGCGCGAGTACGCGGAGGCGGCGGTCGAGCGGGTCCTGCGCATCCAGGAGATGTTCGCCGCGGGCCTGCACAGCGACACGATCGGGGAACTGCTGCCGTGCATCAACGACGTCGACGGCACGCCCAACGCCATGGCCACGCCGTTCCTGGTGGAAAAGCTCACCGAGGAACGAGCCAGGATCGATCAGGCGATGCGCGATCTGCGCCGCACCGGTGACGTGCTCGACGGCATCATCCGTGCGGCGGGCGGCGAGGCGGCCGAACAGTAGGGTGGACGCCATGGCTCTCGACAGCGGAACGATCTCCGAACCCGGTAGCGGCGCGGTGGCGCCGCCGGTCGCCAAGCAGGTGCCCACCGAGCGGGTGCACCACGGCGACGTGTTCGTCGACGAGTACGAGTGGCTGCGGGACAAGGACAACCCCGACGTCATCGCCTACCTCGAGGCGGAGAACGCCTACACCGAGGCGCAGACCGCGCACCTGAGCACGCTGCGCGAGACGATCTTCGACGAGATCAAGGCGCGCACGCAGGAGACCGATCTGTCGGTGCCGACCCGGCTGGGCGACTACTGGTACTACTCGCGCAGCTTCGAGGGCAAGCAATACGGTGTGCACTGCCGGTGCCCGATCGACGCCGAGGCCGAAGGCATCGACGCGTGGACGCCGCCGCAGCTGGACGCCGAGACCGAGGTCCCGGGCGAAGAGGTGCTGCTCGACAGCAACGAGCTGGCCGAGGGACACGACTTCTTCGCGCTCGGCGCGTTCTCGATCAGCCACGACGGCACGCTGCTGGCCTACTCGGTGGACAACGTCGGCGACGAGCGCTACGTGCTGCGCTTCAAGGATCTGCGCACCGGCGAACTGCTCGGCGACGAGATCGCGGGCGCCGCTCCCGGCGCGACCTGGTCGCTGGACGGTAGCCATGTCTTCTACCAGACCGTGGACGAGTCGTGGCGGCCCGACACGGTGTGGCGCCACCGGCTCGGCAGCACCGATCCCGACGTCAAGGTGTTCCACGAACCCGACGAGCGCTACTGGGTGAGCATCGGTGCGACCCGCTCGGAGAAATATCTGATGATCTGGGTCGGCTCCAAGATCACCAGCGAGGGCTGGGTGCTCGAGTCCGACGATCCCGAGGGCGAGTTCCGGGTACTGCTGCCGCGCCGCGAGGGCGTCGAGTACTCCGCCGAGCACGCGGTGATCGGCGGGCGGGACCGGTTCCTGATCCTGCACAACGACGTGGTCGACGGCGTCAAGGCGGAGAACTTCGTGCTCGCCGAGGCGCCGGTGGACGACCCGTCGAACCTCACCCAGCTGATCGGCCATCGCGACGACGTGCGGCTCGAGGACATCGACGCGTTCCGCGACCACCTGGTGCTCAGCTACCGGCGCGAGGCGCTCACCCGGATCGCGGTGTGGCCGCTGACCGCCTCCGGCTACGGCGAGCGGCGCGAACTCGAGTTCGATCTGGAACTCTTCGCGGTCGGCACCGGCTCCAACCCGGAGTGGGCCCAGCCGACCTTGCGCATCGGCCTGACCTCCTTCATCACCCCGATGCAGGTCTTCGACTACGTTCCCGCCACCGGAGAGCTGCTGCTGCGCAAAGAACAGCCGGTGCTCGGCGGTTACGACGCCGACGAGTACGAGCAGCACCGGGATTGGGCCGTGACCGAGGACGGCACCCGGATCCCGATCTCGCTCGTGCGGAAGAAGACGACCGCCGACGGGCCGAAGCCGCTGCTGCTGTACGGCTACGGCTCCTACGAGGCGAGCATCGACCCGTCCTTCTCGGTTGCCCGATTGTCGCTGCTGGATCGCGGCATGGTCTTCGCCGTCGCGCACGTGCGCGGCGGCGGCGAGATGGGCAGGCTCTGGTACGAGCACGGCAAGACGCTCACCAAGAAGAACACCTTCACCGACTTCGTCGCCGCCGCACGGCATCTGGTCGACACCGGGGTCACCGCCCCGGACCGGATGGTCGCCGACGGCGGCAGCGCGGGCGGCCTGCTGGTCGGCGCGGTGGCGAACCTGGCTCCCGAGCTGTTCACGGGCATCCTGGCGAACGTCCCCTTCGTCGATCCGCTCACCTCGATCCTCGATCCGTCGCTCCCGCTGACCGTGATCGAGTGGGACGAGTGGGGTAACCCCCTGGCCGACAAGGACGTCTACGCGTACATGAAGTCCTACTCGCCGTACGAGAACGTCGAGGCCAAGGACTATCCGGCGATCCTGGCCATCACCAGCCTGAACGACACCCGCGTGCTCTACGTCGAGCCGGCGAAGTGGATCGCCAAGTTGCGCGCCACCGCGACCGGGGACGCGCCGCTGTTGCTGAAGACGGAGATGAGCGCGGGCCACGGCGGGGTCAGCGGGCGCTACGAGAAATGGCGGGAAGTGGCCTTCGAGCACGCCTGGGTGCTGGACACGGTCGGTCTCGCCGACGCGTGACGCACCGGCGCGCCGCTGGTGGCGGCGGCGCGCCGAGCGCGGGGCGACCGCTCGACGCAGCTGTGGCGCAGTGTTCGCCACCTGGTCATACAGTCTGCACATCACGGACACGTGCGGCTGGCACCGTGGGGTCCATGAACGCTGAGCTGATCGTGTCGGTCTCCGGGATCAGGGACACCACCCGGGACTTGGCGATCGAATTCGCCGAACAGATGGATCGGCGCGGCGTGCCGCTCTCGCTGCTGGTCGCGCCGCGGTTGAAGGGCAAATACCGGCTGCTCGAGGACCCGGCGACGCAGGCATGGCTGCGCGGCAGGCGGGCCAGGGGCGACGCGATCGTGCTGCACGGCTACGACCAGGCGGCCACCAAGCGGCGGCGCGCCGAGTTCGCCACGCTGCCCGGACACGAGGCGCGGCTGCGGTTGACCGCCGCCGACCGGGTGCTCGAGCAGGTCGACCTGCGCACCCGGCTGTTCGCCGCCCCGCGCTGGGATGCCTCGGCGGGTGCGCTGGACGCGCTGCCCGATGCCGGTTTCCGGTTGGCGCTCGGCCTCACCTCGATCATCGACCTGGAGCGCAACACGGCGCAGAAGGCGAGGGTGTACGGCATCGGCGAAGGCTTCCGCGCGGAACCGTGGTGGTGCCGCGCCTTGGTCATGGGCGCCGCGCGCACCGCCCGTCGCGGCGGCGTGCTTCGCCTGGCCGTTTCGGCCGCCCAGCTGGGGCGGTCCGGCCCGCGTCAAGCCATGCTCGACGCCGTCGACCTCGCCCTGTTCCACGGCGCGACCGGCGCCACCTACCGGTGGGAGCCCTTCCGGGCGGCTCGGGCCGCATGACTGACGCCGCGGGCGGGGGCGGGTCGGCTCCGTCGCCCGCGGCCGGTCGGGACCGCTGTGGCGCGACCGATCGGCGCCGCCGCCCGCGAATGGCGTAGCCGGGCGGCGGCGCTGTCATGATCAGGACGCGGCGATCGTCGTCTCCGCCACGGCGGGCGCCGCGTCGTGGGTGAAGCCGCCGGCCTCCGCACGGGTGAGCGAGGTGGCGAACGGCCGCTGCCGCAGCTGATCCATACAGCGGTCGAGATCGGCGAGCAGCAGGTCGGCCATGTCGATGGTGAAGCCGTGGCGCAGCACCGCGCGCATCACTGTCTCGTCGTTTCGGTCGGCGGGCAGCGGGTAGGCGGCGATCAGCCAGCCTCGGGAGCGCAGCCGGTCGGACAGGTCGTAGAGGTTGAAGCCGGGATCGCCGGTCAGCCGCCAGCACACCGCCGTGATGCCGCGCTGCGGATCGCCGTCGTGGATCAGCTCGAAGACCCCGAGCCCGCGCAGGCCGGCGGCCAAGTGCTGCGCCGCGCGGTAGATCGCGGACTGCACCCGCGCGTAACCGGTGCGCCCCAGCCGGATGAACTGGTAGTACTGCGTGATCGCCTGCCCGCCCGGCCTGGAGAAATTGAGGTTGAAGGTGGCCATGCTGCCGCCGAGGTAGTCGACGTCGAAGATCAGCTCCCGCGGCAGGTCGGCGGCTTCGCGCCAGATCGCCCAGCCCGCGCCGAGCGGGGCCAGCCCGGTCTTGTGGCCGGAGGCGTTGATCGACTTCACCCTGGGCAGCCGGAAATCCCACACCAGATCCGGTGCCGCGAACGGGGCGAGGAAGCCGCCGCTGGCCGCGTCGACGTGGATGGGGATGTCCAGGCCTTTGTCGCGCTGCAACGCGTCGAGCGCGGCGCTGATCCCGTCGACGTCCTCGAACAACCCGGTGTAGGTCTGGCCGAAGGTCGGCACGACCATCATGGTGTTCACGTCGCAGAATTCCGCGAGGTCGTCGGGGTGCATGGTGAGCCGGTCGCCGCGCAGCGGGATCTGGCGGATCTCGACATCGAAGTAGCGCGCGAACTTCTCCCAGCACACCTGAACCGGCCCGCAGACGAAGTTGGGCGTCCCGGTGCCGCCGCGCTTGCGCCAGCGGAATTTCGCCGCCAAGCCGCCGAGCATGGCCGCCTCGCTGGACCCGATGGTCGAGGTGCCGTGCGTGGCGGCAGGGTCCGGCGCGTGCCACAGATCGGCGACCATCCGGACGGCCCTGCGCTCGAGCTCGGCGGTCTGCGGGTACTCGTCCTTGTCCACGATGTTCTTGTCCAGGCACTCGGACATCAGCCTGCGCGCCTGGTCGTCCACCCAGGTGGTGCAGAACGTGGCCAGGTTCATCCTGGAGACGCCGTCGAGCATCAGTTCGTCGTGCACGATTTCGTAGGCGACCTGCGGGAACATCTCGTGCGCGGGGAATCCGGCCCGCGGCGCGGACCGGCTGAGCCCCGGCAGGGCGAACAGGTCATCGGCTGCTTCGGACATGTCAACGGCCTCCCGATTCGACGGTGTGCGGGCGTGCCTGCCGAGAATGCCGACAGTTTGCCAACACCCTCGACGCTCAGCTTGGCACACCCATTCCGCCATTCGACGCACTACGCGCTTCCGCGTGGACACCCGCCCGGCGGTGCGAACTGTGCCCGAGGGCCGGGGATAGGGTGGGGGAATGGCGGAGGATGTGCGGGTGGCGGAATTGCGCGGTGCGGTGGCCGGATTGATGGAACAGGCGAAAACCGATTTGGCACAGCTGGTTTCGTTCCGGTCGGTGGCCGATCCGCGGCAGTATCCGATCGAGGAGTGCGACATGGCGGCGCAGTGGGTGGCCGACGCGTTCGCCGCCGCCGGACTCACCACGGTCGGCCTGCACGAAACGCCGGACGGCACCAAGGCGGTCGTGGCGTCCCGGCCCGCCCCCGCCGGCGCGCCCACGGTGTTGCTCTACTGTCACTATGACGTGCAGCCTCCGATGGACGAGGCGGCGTGGCGCACCCCGCCGTGGGAACTGACCGAGCGCGACGGGCGCTGGTACGGACGCGGCAGCGCCGACTGCAAGGGCAACATCGTCATGCACCTGACGGCGTTGCGGGCGCTGGGCCCGGATCTGCCGCTTGGCGTCACCGTCGTCGCGGAGGGCTCCGAGGAGCAGAGCACCGGTGGACTCGAGCGTTTCGTCGAGGCCCATCCGGACCTGCTGCGCGCGGACGCGATCGTGGTCGGCGATTGCGGCAACTTCGCCGCGGGCGTGCCGACCTTGACCCAGACGTTGCGCGGCGGCGTGAACGTGGTGGTCACTGTCGAAACCCTCGCCAGCCCTCTGCATTCCGGCATGTTCGGCGGTCCGGCGCCCGACGCGCTGGCCGCGCTGATCCGCCTGCTGGCCTCGCTGCGCGACGAGCGGGGCAACACCACCATCGATGGGCTGCCGAACGATCAGGTCTGGCCCGGCGTCCAGTATCCGAGCGAGCAGTTCCATGCCGACGCGCGCGTTCTGCGCGGAGTGGAACTCGTCGGCGACGGCACCGTCGCCGACATGCTGTGGGCCCGGCCTGCGCTGACGGTGCTCGGCATCGATGCCCCTCCGGTGGTGGGATCGGCCGCCGCGATCCCCGCGACCGCGCGCGCCCGCCTCAATCTGCGCATCCCGCCGGGCACCGACCCGGATGCCGCGTACCGGGCGCTCGTCGCGCATCTGGAGGCGCACACCCCGTGGCGTGCCGAGCTGACCGTCGAACTGGAAGGCGCCGGAGCGCCTTTCCGGTCCTCGACGGGCGGCCCGGCGCGCGCCGCGATGGAAGCGGCGCTCGCCGCGTCCTATGGACGCCCGGCGACGACCCAGGGGCAGGGCGGGTCGATCCCGCTGTGCAACGTCTTCGCCACCACCTACCCGGACGCGGAGATCATGCTGATGGGTGTCGAGGAGCCGAAGTCCTTGATCCACGCGCCCAACGAGAGCGTGGATCCGAAGGAGATCGAACACATGGCGCTGGCCGAGGCGATCTTCCTCGCCACCTACGCCGGGTAGCGCTACAGATCGGTGTCGCTCTCCGGCCCGAGCACGCGGAATTCGGTTCCGGCCGGGGCCATCTCCGACAGCCTGCCGAAATAGATGCCCTGCGCCTCATCCCGGATGATGCCGTAGTGGATGGGCAGCGCGACACGCGGAGCCACCGCGCGCAGGTAATCGACGGCTTCGCTGACCCGCATCCAGGGCGCGGCGGCCGGAGCGGCGAGCACGCCCACCGGCACCGGCGGCACCCACAGCGAGTCGCCGGGGTGCACGAGCTGTGCCGGGTCCTCGGCGGTGCCCAACTGGAAGACGGTGTTGTCGATCACGGGGATCTCCGGATGGATGACGGCGTGCCTGCCACCGCCGCCGGTGATGCGGAGATCGCCGAGAGTGAGCACGTTGCCCGCGTGCACCGCTTCCCACCGCTCGCCGCGCTGCTCGGCGGTCTGTGGGTCCGACAGCAAGCGCGCGCCGGGGTTCGCGTCGATCAGCGCCTCGATCCGGTTCGGGTCGATGTGATCGGGATGCTGATGGGTGACCGCGATCGCGTCCAGGCCGGTGAGGCCCTCGAAGCCGTGCGAGAAGGTGCCCGGATCGAACAGGATCTTCTTGCCGTGCAGCTCGACGAGAAGGCAGGAATGACCGAAGTGGGCTATGCGCATGCCGTCATGCTAGCCACGCCGGGTGTGTTCTCCGCGACAGCGCGCGGTCTCGGCCGACCCCGCGGATGACGCAGGCGACCAGCACAACTACGCTGCTGAGGTAACCCCCCAACCACATGAGGAGCAACGCGTGGCACGAGTCGTGGTCGAGGTGATGCCGAAGGCCGAGATCCTGGATCCGCAGGGGCAGGCCATCGTCGGCGCACTCCCCCGCCTGGGATTCGAGGGCATCTCGGACGTGCGGCAGGGCAAGCGATTCGAACTCGACGTCGATGACAGCGTCGACGACGCGGCGCTCGAGCAGATCGCCGAATCGCTGTTGTGCAACACGGTGATCGAGGAGTGGAAGGTGGTTCGCGTCTCATGACCGCGCGCATCGGGGTCATCACGTTCCCCGGCACGCTCGACGACATCGACGCGGCCAGGGCGGTGCGCTTGGCAGGCGCCGAGGCGGTGAGCCTGTGGCATGCCGACGCCGACCTGAAGGGCGTCGACGCGGTGATCGTGCCCGGCGGCTTCTCCTACGGCGACTACCTGCGCGCGGGCGCCATCGCGCGCTTCGCCCCGGTGATGGGCGAGGTCGTGCGCGCGGCGGGTTCCGGGCTGCCGGTGCTCGGCATCTGCAACGGTTTCCAGGTGCTGTGCGAGGCCGGGTTGCTGCCCGGCGCGCTGACCCGCAACGAGGGGCTGCACTTCATCTGCCGCGATGAGTGGCTCACCGTGGAATCGGTGTCGACCGCGTGGACCTCCCGCTTCGAGCCGGGCGCGCAGATCCTCGTTCCGCTCAAGTCCGGCGAGGGGCGCTATCAGGCCTCGGAGGCGGTGCTCGACCAGCTCGAGGGCGAGGGCCGGGTGGTCTTCCGCTACGCGAGCGCCAACCCGAACGGCTCGCAGCGTGGCATCGCGGGCATCGCGTCGGCCAACGGTCGCGTCGTCGGGCTGATGCCGCACCCCGAACACGCCACCGAGCCGCTGACCGGTCCCAGCGACGACGGGCTCGGCCTGTTCCTCTCGGTGCTGGACACGCTCGTAGGGGTCTGATCGTCCCGGCGCCGATTCAGCTGATGCGGTCGATGATCTCGAAGTCCACGCCGTTCGCCCGGGCCACGTAGCCGTGCTGAATCGCCTGGTTGCCTCGGAAACCCCGGATTCCGGACGGGGTTTCCAGGTACAGGCCGTGATCGAGCGCGCCGAGGATCTCCGGCACTTGCAGTGACCCGACCGTCCGCGCGAGCGCGCCGAGGGTGTGGATGGCTTCGTAGGTGGCGTTGCTGAAGCTGGTCAGCGCGGGGGCGAACGCGCCGTGCCGCGCGCGGTAGCGGGTCATCCGGTCGCGCGCGTCGGGTACGCGCTCGTCCAGGAAGAAGCTGGACGCCACGAAGAAGTCGTGGTTGGCCTCCGCGCCCGCCGCCAGCAACACGTTCTCGTCGGCGGCCGGGCTCAGCCGCAGTTGCCCCGTGTCGCGGCCACCGGCCGCGTACTGCCGGTTGAAGCGGGCGACGTCGGCGCCGACCATCAGGATCACCACCGCGTCGGCCAGGTCCAGGGCAGGGTGAGCGAGAAAGTCCGAAAAGTCCGCGTACCCCAGCGGGACATACCGTTCCAGCACGATCGCGGCCGGATCGGCCAGGCTCGCCCGAATCGCCCGGGCGGACCGGCGCGGCCAGATGTAGTCGTTGCCGATGACGGCCCAGCGCCGCACGCCGTACTCGCGTTCGAGCCAGTGCACGGCGGCCACGGTCTGCCCGGCCGGGTGCTCGCCGACCATCAGCACGCCGGGCAGTTCGTCGGTCATGCCCTCGTGGCTGGTGGCGTACAGGTACGGCACCCGTCCCGCACCGGCTCGCGCCACCGCTCGGCGCACCGCGGAGGTGTGCCAGCCGGTGATCGCGTGCACCATGCCGGTGGCCAGCAGGGCGGAGACCTCAGCGGCCACCTGGTGCGGCGGTCGCCCTCCGTCGATATTCGTAGTACGAATTTCCCGCCCCAGAATTCCCGGGCCCTGGTTGATTTCCTCGACCGCGAGCGATATGGCCGCATCGCAGGACGGTGCGACGATACCGCCGGGTCCCTGCCGCGGAACTATGTTCATGACCTCGATCGTGCCGTCGGGGCTCTCGATCGACGTCGACATTCGGTACTCTTCTTCTCGTTCGAGCGGAATTCACGGCAGGCGGGAAATAATGACGTCCATTGTAAGCGGAAATTCGACGCTGCATGGCGCGCTGCGTGCCGCGGAGCGCGGTTGGGTACGGCACCTGGACGCGGCGCTGTGCGCCAGGCAGCTGTCGCCGGATCAGTGGTCGATGCTGTCGAACCTGTGTGGCGACGCGGGCATCACGATGACCGAACTGGCGGCCAAATCGCAGCTCGCGCCCTCCTCGGCCACCAGGCATGCCGACTATCTGGCCGAGCGCGGCCTGATCTTCCGGCTCGCCGCCCAGGACGATCGGCGCCGCATCCTGATCGGCCTCAGCAGGCTCGGCGCCGATCTGGTCGCCGAGGTGCGCGCGGAGGAAGCGCGCGCCGAGCAGGAGTTGCGCGGGCGAATCGGCGCGCGCCGATATACCGAACTCATGCGATTGCTCGACCTGGTTTCCATCGCCTCGGAGTAAATACTCTCGCGTACCGGACATTCGTCCGATGAATGCCGCGAACATCCGATTCGTGATCGGATGCCAGACCATTCTTGCCCTTATGTCGCGGGTCGAATCGGCAGGCGCCTCGTGTTGATCTTCGTGCGGCTGCGACGGCATAGTCACACCGTTTCGGCCGGTATTCGCCACGCGGTCCCGGCGACCGGGACACGCCGGCCGCGCCCCGCTTGCCTAGGATCGCAGGCATGCCCGTCTCCACCACCGCAGCCACGGCCGCCGGGCTGTGCGCGTTCATCGATGCGTCCCCGTCGCCGTTCCACGTCTGCCGCACGGTCGCCGCGGAATTGGACGCGCGGGGGTTCACCCGGCTCGCCGAGTCGCAGACCTGGCCTGCGCAGAGCACGGGCAGGCATTACGTGGTTCGTGGTGGCTCGCTGGTCGCCTGGGCGGCGGGGGACACCGAGGGCGCGACCCCGTTCCGCGTGGTCGGAGCGCACACCGACAGTCCCAACCTGCGGGTCAAACAGCATCCCGACCTGACGTCGGCGGGCTGGCAGCTGGTCGGGCTCGAGCCCTACGGCGGCGCGTGGCTGAACTCGTGGCTCGACCGGGAGCTGGGTGTTTCCGGGCGGTTGAGCGTGCGGGACGGAAACACGGTGCGCGAGCGCCTGGTTCGCATCGATGAGCCGATCCTGCGGGTGCCGCAACTGGCCATCCATCTGTCCGAGGACCGCAAGGGTGTCACGCTGGATCCGCAGCGGCATGTCAACGCGGTGTGGGGCGCGGGGTACGAGGCGGCTGCCTTCATCGATTTCGTGGCCGACTGGGCCGAGGTCGATCCGGGCGATGTGCTCGGCTGGGAGCTGATGACCCACGACCTCACGCCGAGCAGGCTGATCGGGCGGGACCAGGACCTGGTCAGCGCGCCGCGTCTGGACAACCAGGGCACCTGTTTCGCGGGCTTGCAGGCGTTTCTCGCCGCGATCGATGAGCCGGGCGCGGCGGTCCCGGTGCTGGCCATCTTCGACCACGAGGAGGTCGGCAGTCAGTCCGATCGCGGCGCACAATCCGATCTGCTGCCCGCGGTGCTGGAACGCATCGTGCTCGCGCGCGGCGGCGGCCGCGCCGATTACCTGGCCGCGCTGGCCGGTTCGGTGTGCGCGTCCGGCGACATGGCGCACGCGACGCACCCGAACTATCCGGAGCGGCACGAACCCGCGCACCGGATCGAGGTCAACGGCGGGCCGGTGCTGAAGGTCAACCAGAATCTGCGCTACGCCACCGACGCCACCGGCGCGGGCGCGTTCGCGCTGGCGTGCGCGCAGGCCGCGGTCCCGTTGCAGCGCTATGTACATCGCGCCGACCTGCCCTGCGGCTCCACCATCGGGCCGATGACCGCGGCGCGCACCGGCATGCCGACCGTCGACGTCGGCGCGCCGCAGCTGGCGATGCATTCGGCGCGCGAACTGATGGGGGCGTTCGACGTTCCCGCCTACGCCGCCGCGCTGGCGGCCTTCCTCACGCCGGGAGTCACCGGCCGGTAGGTGAACACCGCCACGACGAACACGGCGAAAGTGGCGAGGACGTAGTTGCTTCCGATGATCTGCTGCCACCAGGCCCAGCCCAGCTCGCGGTCGTGCGAGTGCGGCAGCAGCCAGTGCGGACCGATCAGGAACAGCACGGCGGCCACCGCCACCACGCCGATCACCCGAGGGCTGCGCGTGCCGCGCACCATGAGGTCAGCGGTGACGACCAGCGCCGGCGCGATCCACACCCAGTGGTGCGACCAGGACACCGGCGAGACCAGCAGCACCGCGGCGGCATTCACCAGCAGCGCCGCCACGGTGGCGTCGGCGTCGATCAGCCTGCGCATCCACACCGCGGCCAGCGCCACGGCCAGGACCGACAGGGTGATCCACAGCAGGGTGGCCGCTGTGTCGTCGACGCCGAGGCGGAACGCCATGCCTTTGATGGACTGGTTGCCCGCGAAGTACGGAGGTCCGATCCGGCCGGTGTCGGCGAGGGTGTGGAACCAGTAGTCCACGGAATCGCCGGGGAACAGCAGGAATCCGAGGCCCACCGCCGCGATCGCGGAGACCACCAGCGTACCCGCGGCTTTCCAGTCTTTGCGCAGCACGAAGTAGAGCAGATACCCGGCCGGGATCAGCTTCACCGACACCGCGATGCCGATCAGCATGCCGCGCGGCCAGAACGGCTTGCGCACCAGGCAGTCCAGCGTGATCGCGGCCATCAGCACCAGGTTGATCTGGCCGAAGCCGAAGGTCTGGCGGACGGGTTCGAAGAACTGCGCCACCGCGACCGCGCCGATGACCAGCGTGAGCAGCATCGGACGCGACAGCCCGGGCCGCAGGCGAGTCAGCACCAGCCACAGCGAGATGCCGAGGCTGGCCACGTTGGTGACGACCACCAGCACCTCGGCGGCGACCAGCGGCATCAGGGCGAGCGGCGCGAAGAACAACGCGGCCAGGGGCGGATAGGTGAAAGGCAGCCCGATCCCTTCCACCGGCGGCATCGGGCCGTACAGATCGCCGCCGTCCAGCCAGACCCGGGCGCCGTTGCGATAGACCTGGAGGTCGATGTAGCCGTGCCACCAGTGCGCCAGCAGCGAGACGAGCGCGGACACCGCGAACAACGCGATGGCAGCAATCAGCCAGCGTACTTGCGGCGCGCGCGGGTTCGGCAACGCGTCAGCGGGTGTGGTCCCCGATCCGCCGCCTCCGGTCGGCGCTGCGGTCGAGGTGACCGATCTCTCACCCGGATTCGCGACCCCCGATCCTTCGTTCACCGGCTCAGAGTAGCCGGTGCGCATGGCCGGTACCCAGTGCCTCTAAACTTGCACCCAGGCATTCCGCCCGCCGCCCAGTGACACGCTCGTCGCTTCGCTGAGCTTGCCCACCCCGCCGGCTCCGCCGGCTTGCCGACCCCCATGCCCGGCCGAAAGGACCCTGGTACTCCGTGACTCCGCAGGTCGACACCGTCAGCGCAGCCGCAGCAAACCCCGACGTGCCGCAACCCTACAAAGAACTCGGCCTCAAAGACGACGAGTACGCCCGCATCAAGGAAATCCTCGGTCGCAGGCCGACCGACGCCGAGCTGGCGATGTACTCGGTGATGTGGAGCGAACACTGCTCCTACAAGTCCTCCAAGGTGCACCTGCGCTACTTCGGCCAGACCACCACCGACGAGATGCGCGCGTCCATGCTCGCCGGCATCGGCGAGAACGCGGGCGTCGTCGACGTCGGTGACGGCTGGGCGGTCACCTTCAAGGTGGAAAGCCACAACCACCCCTCCTACGTGGAGCCGTACCAGGGCGCGGCCACCGGCGTCGGCGGCATCGTGCGCGACATCATGGCGATGGGCGCGCGCCCGATCGCGGTGATGGACCAGCTGCGCTTCGGCGCGGCGGACGCGGCCGACACCCGGCGCGTGGTGGACGGCGTGGTGCGCGGCGTCGGCGGGTACGGCAACTCGCTCGGCCTGCCGAACATCGGCGGCGAGACCGTGTTCGACGCCTCCTACCAGGGCAACCCGCTGGTGAACGCGCTGTGCGCGGGTGTCATGCGGGTCGAGGACCTGCATCTGGCCTTCGCCTCCGGCACCGGCAACAAGATCGTGCTGTTCGGCGCGCGTACCGGCCTCGACGGCATCGGCGGCGTCTCGGTGCTGGCCTCGGACACTTTCTCCGGCGACGAATCCGGCTCCGGCCGCAAGAAGCTGCCCTCGGTGCAGGTGGGCGACCCGTTCACCGAGAAGGTGCTCATCGAGTGCTGTCTCGAGCTGTACGCGGCGAAGCTGGTGGTCGGCATCCAGGACCTCGGCGGCGCCGGATTGTCCTGCGCCACTTCCGAACTCGCGGCGGCCGGGGACGGCGGCATGCGCATCGAGCTGGACAAGGTGCCGCTGCGCGCGGCCAATATGACGCCCGCCGAGGTGCTCTCCAGCGAGTCGCAGGAGCGCATGTGCGCGGTGGTCACCCCGGAGAACGTGGACGCGTTCATGGCCGTGTGCCGCAAGTGGGACGTGCTGGCCACGGTGATCGGCGAGGTCACCGACGGTGACCGGCTGGTGGTCACCTGGCACGGCGAGACCGTGGTCGACGTGCCGCCGCGCACCGTCGCGCACGAGGGCCCGGTCTACGAGCGCCCGGTCGCGCGCCCCGACGAGCAGGACGCCCTGATCGCCGACACCCCCGACCGGCTCGCCCGGCCGAAGACCGCCGACGAACTGCGCGCCACGCTGCTGCAAATGATCTCCAGCCCGCAGTTGTGCAGCCGCAAGTGGATCACCGAGCAGTACGACCGCTACGTCCGCGGCAACACGGTGCTCGCCGATCAGGCCGACGCGGGCGTCATCCGGATCGATGAGGAGACCGGCCGCGGCATCGCGCTGGCCACCGACGCCTCCGGCCGCTACACCAAGCTCGACCCCTACGCGGGCGCGCAGCTGGCGCTGGCCGAGGCCTACCGCAACGTGGCCAGCACCGGTGCGACGCCGAAGGCGGTCACCAACTGCCTGAACTTCGGTTCGCCGGAGGACCCGGGCGTGATGTGGCAGTTCCAGCAGGCCGTGCGCGGCCTGGCCGACGGCTGCGTCGCGCTCGGCATCCCGGTCACCGGCGGAAACGTCAGCTTCTACAACCAGACCGGCCAGACCGCGATCCTGCCGACCCCGGTGGTCGGCGTGCTCGGCGTGATCGATGACGTGCACCGTCGCATCCCGACCGGCATCGGCCTGGAGCCGGGCGAGACGTTGATCCTGCTCGGCGAGACCCGTGACGAGTTCGGCGGGTCGATCTGGTCGCAGGTGGCGCACGACCACCTGGGCGGCGTCCCGCCGAAGGTCGATTTCGCCCGCGAGCAGTTGCTCGCCGAAGTGCTCACCGCCGGTTCGCGCGACGGCATGATCAGCGCCGCGCACGACCTGTCCGAGGGCGGTCTGGCCCAGGCCGTCGTCGAAGCGGCGCTCGCCGGTGAGACCGGTTGCCGCATCTTGCTTCCCGAGGACGCCGACCCGTTCGTCACGCTGTTCTCCGAGTCGGCGGGCCGCGTGCTCGTCGCCGTTCCCCGCTCGGAGGAGACCAGGTTCACCCGCATGTGCACCGCTCGCGAACTGCCGTGGGTGCGCATCGGCGTGGTCGACCAGGGCTCCGACTCGGTCGAGGTGCAGGGCCAGTTCTCGATCACCATGGACGAGTTGCGGGCCGCGCACGAAGGTACGCTCCCGAGGCTGTTCGGCGCGGGAACCGTCTGACGAAACGCCCACCTGGGCGGGCCTGGACCCCTCGTTACCGGGCCCGCCCAGGTGCGCGTACTCAGGCGACGGAATTGAACGGATCGTGCTCGGAGAGCAGCTTCTCCATCCGCGCCTGATCGATGCGACCGTGAATGGTCGCCGCCTCGTGCTGGTCGCGCACCACTTTCGCCAGCGTGAACGTGCTGGTGACCAGGAAGAGCACGGACATGCCGAGGAATCCGCGCTGCCAGACGTCCAGCGGCAGCGCGTAGATCCCGATGCCGACGCCGACGAAGCTGATGCCGAAGGCGATCGCGGCCTGCGCGACGTAAGCGGCGCTGGCTTTCTGCCCCGCGGTCGTAGTGCTCATGACCAAAAGTCTCCGTACGGCGCGACCCGCGCACCCGCGTACAACTACTCGAGTGGAATGGGTAGTTGCCATCCGCGCGACAGGGTTCGATCACGGGGCCGCGAGCGGTGTGATCCGCGTCGTACCCGCCCGCGTCGCGGTGGGCGACGCGCCGGACCGTCGGTGGTGACCGCCATACTGGTCGAATGCTGGAGACCGCCGGGACCATGCGAAAGCTGCGCACGCGCGCGGTCGCGGCGACCCGGCGCGCCGAGGACGTCATCGATCTGAACTACGTCGGCTTGGTGGTGGCGACAGTGTTCTTCGCACTGTCGGTGACGCCGTCGCTGCTGCCGCGCGACTGGCTGTTCCAAGGGTTGATCAGCGGGATAAACGCCGCCATCGGGTACGGTGCCGGCTGTTTGCTGGAGTGGCTGTTCCGGCTGTGGGTGCGGCCGCGGCTGAAGATCTCACCGCCGCCGACGTGGGCGCGTTACGCGATCAAGTCCGCCGTGCTGCTCACCGCCGCCCTGTGCGCCGCGCTGATGCTGGTGCAGTCGGCGCGCTGGCAGCGTGAGATCACGGCGCTGATGGGCATGGCGGGCACCACGACGCCCGCCTATCTGCGCACCGGTCTGCTCAGTTTGACGGTCGGCGCCGCGGCGGTCGCGGTCTACCGGACGGTGCGGGAGATCATCCTGTTCCTGGCCCGCCTGCTCAACCGGTGGGTGCGGGTGCCGCGCGAACTCGCTCCGGCCGCCGGGTTCCTGGTGCTGGTGGTGCTGGCGGTGACGATCTTCAACGGTGTCGCCACCCAAGCGTTCTTCGCGGTCGCCAACTCGGCCTTCAGCGTGCGCAACGACCACACCTCGGTGAACGCGGTGCAGCCGCAGCAGCCGGAGCGCTCCGGCAGCCCGGCCTCGCTGGCCAAATGGGAGACCCTCGGTTTCGAGGGGCGCTGGTTCGTCTCGCACGGGCCGACGGCGAGCCGCATCACCTCGGTCACCGGCCGTCCGGCCAAGGAACCCATCCGCGCCTACGTCGGCTTGGAGTCGGTCGAAGGGGATCAGGAGCCGGCCGAGCTGGCGGTGTCCGAGCTGGAACGCACCGGAGCGTTCGACCGGAAGGCGCTCGTGGTGGTCACCACCACCGGGACCGGTTGGGTGAACTCACTGGCGGCGGGGGCGATCGAGTACATGTACGACGGCGACACGGCGATCGTCGCCACGCAGTACTCGTATCTGCCGAGCGTGCTGTCGTTCCTGGCCGACCGCAACAAGGCCACCGCGGCGGGCAGGGACTTGTTCGACGCGGTGTACGGGCACTGGACCGCCCGGCCGCCGGAGGTGCGGCCCAAACTACTGGTGTACGGGGAGAGCCTGGGCTCACAGGGTTCCGAGGCGGCGTTCGACGGTCTGGCCGACCTGCGGGCCAAGGTCGACGGCGCGCTGTGGGTCGGCCCGCCCAACTCCAACCGGCTGTGGCAGCAGTTCGTCGCCCGCCGCGATCCCGGTTCCCGCGAGGTCCAGCCGCTGTACGCCGACGGGCTGGTGGTCCGGTTCGCCTCCGACAGCGCCGATCTGGCGCGGCCTTCGTCGGAATGGCGGCCGCCGCGCATCGCGTATCTGCAACACGCGTCCGACCCCATCGTCTGGTGGTCGCCGGATCTGATCTTCTCGCGCCCGGACTGGCTGTCGGAGCCGCGCGGCTCGGATGTCTCCTCCCAGATGCGCTGGTGGCCGTTCGTCACGTTCTGGCAGGTGGCCGCCGATCTGACCAACGCGCAGGGCGTCACCGACGGGCACGGGCACCGCTACGGGAGCCTGGTGCTGGACGGCTGGGCCGCCATCGCCGCGCCGCCGGACTGGACGGCGGAACGTTCCGAACGGATCCGGCTCGAAGTGGAGGCCGCGGAGGAATTCGAGCGGAAGACGAAGTGAGTCCCGGTCGACTAGCGAAAGTCGTTGCGGCCGTATCCGTTCCGCTAGTCTGGAACAACGCGGTCCTGCCCCGCCTCGGTCTCGGCATACGCGGGCGGTCGGCGACCAATGCCGGTTTCGCCACGGTGTACGCGCTCGCACTGCGAGCCGACCCGGGCCGTTGTTCGATGCGTGGCGTGGGCTGGGGGCTGCTGGCGGCCTCCGGCGTCGTGGCCGGTTACGTTGTCGCCCTTGCCGTTCCGTCGCTGCGATGGCAAATGGCCGAACTCGCCGACCGCGGGCCCGAAGTGTCGACCAGGGAATGGGTGGGGGTGCACATCCCGTTCGGAACCGTCTACAGCGAGGAACTCGTTTTCCGCGGCACGCTCGACCCTTTGCTGGACCGTGTTCTCGGTCCGCCGGCCGGTGCATCGGTGGGTGCGGCGACTTTCGGACTCTGGCACATCGCTCCCGCGCGAGCCGTGGGCGACAGCGTTCCCCTCACCGCGGCCGTCACCACGGCAGGGGGGCTGGTGTTCGGTTGGCTGCGCCGCCGTACCGGGAGTACTGCTGCCCCGGCCCTACTGCACCTCGCCATGAACGCGGGCGGAGCGATCGCTCCCCGCCTGGCCAGACGTTTCGAAACCGCGGCGCGCGGCGCTCGTATGGCTCGGGTCCGTCTGGGGACGGCTGGGGATGATCGAGTGACCCCCGGTTTCGGGCGCGGCTGAGCACCCTGACGTCGTGGCTCGCCTATGCCGTCACCCTGCAGCGCGTGGGTCGCGCCAGGGGGAAAGTAGGGTCGGGCACGTGGCAGGACGAGGGACGGTCGATCCCGCGCAGACGCGGGCGGCGGTGGCGGCGGTGAGCGAGTGGTTGCGCGACGAGTCGGTCGACGCGCCCGCGCGGGCGGAACTCGCGGCAGCGGTACGCACCACGGCGCGCTCGCTGGCGGCTTCCGCGCCCGGCCACTCGGTCGAGGTCCGGGTGCCGCCGTTCGTGGCGGTGCAGTGCGTCGAGGGCCCTCGGCACACCAGGGGTACGCCACCGAACGTCGTGGAGACCGACCCGCGCACCTGGCTGCTGCTGGCCACGGGACTGCTGGGGTTCGACGACGCCCTCGCCTCCGGCGCGGTCACCGCGTCCGGCACGCGCGCGGCCGAGATCGCGCACTGGCTGCCGATCGTCCGAGTCGGCTGAGCGGCGCCGCGCGACCGCACAGGCCGCCCGATGACCCACCACGTGTCCACGATCGAGGACAGGTCGCGCTCGCGCTGTCGGCAATCGCGTCACGGCAGCGGACATAAGCGCTCGTGAACTTGTCGCGGCACGTTGACGGCAGCGGCCACGTGCGCTCTCAGTCCGTTGCGGCAGGGTAGCGGCCACGAGCGCTCTTGAACCGTTGCGGCAGGCACGGCAGCGGTCACATGCCGCTCGTAACCCGTTGCGGCAGCGTCACGGTCGCGTGCGGACGTCCTCGCCCGGCCGCGTTCGATCACCGCCGCGGACGGTTCACGCGCGGACGATGTTGCGGCGCTCCAGCCCCTTGCGGTCGTAGAAGCGGGTGACCGCCGCGCCGAAGATCAGCCCGATCGCCAGCCCGAGAACCGCCATCCACACACCGCGGGTGAGTCCGGCCTCGAAATCGGCGTCGAAGTACAGGATCGACCGCACGCCGAGGAACACCTGGTGCATGGGTTCGAAGGAGGCGAGCCAGCCGAAGTACCGCGGCGTCGCCTCGATCGGCACGGTGCCGCCGGAGGACGGCAAGCCGAGGATGACGAACAGGATGAGGTTCACCAGCAGGCCCGCCGAGCCGATCGCCGCCAGCATGGACAGCCCGGTCACGCCGACGGCGATCATGGCCAGCGCGCTGTAGAGGTACAGGGCCAGCGGATTGCCGATCGGCATGTGCAGCACCTTGCCGACGATCAGGAACACCGCGGCGACGATGTTCGCCGCCAGCACGAACACGCCCCACTTGATCAGCAGCGTCTTGAACCGCGAGATCGGCGTCGGCGGGTAGTGCACGTACCACGGGCCGTACTCGGTGGGCACGAAGCCGAGCTGCGCATCGATCATGGTGTGGATGACCATCGCGCCGACCACACCGGCCAGCAGCAGCAACAGGGCGTAGAAGAACGCGGTCAGGCCCTGGCCGCTGCCGTGCGGCAACGGGTGGTACTGCTGCTGCACCACCTCGATCGGCGACGCCAGCGCGACCCTGGTCGCGCCGGACAGCTCGGGCGCGGGCGGACCACCCGGACGCGGGGCGAGCTGGGCGTTCACCTGATCGAGCAACTGCTTGCCGACCTGCTTGTTCACCTCGGTCAGCGCCTCGTTGCCGACCCGCAGCACGATCTGCGTGCCGAACGCGCCGGTGCGCGGGTTGGTCTGCACCGTGATGATCGGCCGCGGGATGTCGCCGGGTATGACACTGCCCACACCCAAGTTGCCGAGTTGCTTGCTGAAATCGCTCGGGATGATGATCGCGCCGTAGACCTGCCCCGACTGCATCTGCCGCTCGGACTCGTTGATGCTGAGTACGCGCAGGTCGACCTTGTCCGACGGCACCCCGTCGGCCAGGGCCCGGGTGATCTGGTCGCCGAAGTTGACCTTCTGCTCGGCGCTCCCGCTACCGATGATGTCGCCCACATCCTGATTCACCAAGGCGATCGGGAAATCGTGCAGGTTCTGCTCCGGATCCACGACATAGTCGAGGTACATGATCCCGAGCAGCGCGGTGAGCAGGCTCAGCACCGCGAGCGGAAACAGCACCATCCGGGGCCATGGCCTGCGCGCCGGCGCCGCGCCAGGCTCCGTCGTGCTCGCGTCGTCCGTGGTCGTCACGGTCCGCACCGTAACAGCCGGGGCGCTGCGGCGGCCCGCTTCCGGGCACCTCGGATTGCTGTTCGGATGCGCGGCGGTGCGCGGGCACCCGGGCGGCGTCCGTAGAATGAAATCTGCCCCCAGCCCGCCCGAACAGGGAGCAAACGGTGACCAACGCCGAACTGCCGGTCCAGAGCATTTCCGCCACCTCCTGTCCCGCCCCGGACGTCGACGAGAACGAGCCGCGCGAGGAGTGCGGAGTGTTCGGCGTCTGGGCGCCGAGCGAAGAAGTGGCGAAACTCACGTATTACGGGCTCTATGCCCTGCAACACCGTGGACAGGAGGCAGCGGGCATCGCGGTGTCGGACGGCTCGCAGATCCTCGTCTTCAAAGACCTCGGTCTGGTCAGCCAGGTGTTCGACGAGCAGACGCTGGCGGCCATGCCGGGTCACATCGCCGTCGGTCACTGTCGTTACTCCACCACGGGCGGGGTGACCTGGGAGAACGCCCAGCCCATCTTCCGCACCACCGCGGTGGGCTCCGGACTCGCCTTGGGGCACAACGGCAATCTGGTCAACACCGCCGAATTGGCCGGCCGCGCACGCGAACTCGGCCTGCTCGCCTCGGTCCGGGGCGGGCGCCCGCAGCCGGCCGCGGCGACCTCCGACTCCGACGTGGTCACCGCGCTGCTCGCGCACGCCGCCGCCGATTCCAGCATCGAGCAGGCCGCGATGGAATTGCTGCCCACCCTGAAGGGGGCGTTCTGCCTGACCTTCATGGACGAGCACACCCTGTACGCCGCGCGCGACCCGCACGGCGTGCGCCCGCTGTGCCTGGGCAGGCTGGAGCGTGGCTGGGTCGTTGCCAGTGAGACCGCCGCGCTGGACATCGTCGGCGCCGCCTTCGTCCGCGAGATCGAACCCGGCGAATTGCTGGCGATCGACGCCGACGGCGTGCGCTCGATGCGCTTCGCCAACCCGGAGCCCAAGGGCTGCGTCTTCGAGTACGTGTACCTGGCCCGGCCGGACAGCACCATCGCGGGCCGGTCGGTGCACGCCACCCGCGTGGAGATCGGCCGTCGCCTGGCGAAGGAACACCCGGTCGACGCCGACCTGGTGATCCCGGTCCCCGAATCCGGCACCCCGGCCGCGGTCGGCTACGCGCAGGGCTCGGGCGTGCCCTACGGCCAGGGCCTGATGAAGAACGCCTACGTCGGCCGCACGTTCATCCAGCCCAGCCAGACCATCCGGCAGCTGGGCATCCGGCTCAAGCTCAATCCGCTGCGCGAGGTCATCCGCGGCAAGCGCCTGATCGTGGTGGACGACTCGATCGTTCGCGGCAACACCCAGCGCGCGCTGATCCGCATGCTGCGCGAGGCGGGCGCGCTGGAGATCCATGTGCGGATCGCCTCGCCGCCGGTGAAGTGGCCCTGCTTCTACGGCATCGACTTCGCCTCGCGGGCGGAGCTGATCGCCAACGGCGCCGGCACCGAGGGCGACGTCGCGGACATGGTCGAGGGCGTGCGCCGGTCGATCGGCGCCGACACCCTCGGCTACATCTCGCTCGACGGCATGATCGCCGCGACCGAGCAGCCGCGCTCGCGACTGTGCGCCGCGTGCTTCGACGGCAATTACCCGATCCCGCTGCCCACCGAGGCCGCGATCGGCAAGAACGTGCTCGAGGGCATGCTCACCGGCCAGACCGAGGCCGAGCTGCTCGGCGACAACGCGAATGCGAGCGCGCTGAGCCGTCCGTGATCGCGGGACGCCGCTCGGCATCCGCGTAGCCGAACTCGCTCACGGCGTGCCGCACAATGAGCGCATGGACCCGACGTACGCCGCCGCGCTGGAGCCTGTGCGCCGGGATCTGGCCGCTACCTGCGCTGTCCAGCCCATCGTGGTCCAGGAGACGAATCAGGGCGTGGACTGGGTGATGTTCTACGAACCGGACGGTAGCGGCGCCGGGATCGGACCGCTGGTCGGCGACGACTACGCGGAGCAGGTGGCGTACCTCGCCGACAAGGCGCACGAGTGGGCGGTGGAGGCATTGTGGACGGCGGGCGAGTCGCCGGTGTGGCCGGTGTGCCCGACGCATCCGAACACTCATCCGCTGGCGGCGGGCGTGAGCGGCGGGGTGGCGGTGTGGTCGTGTCCGCGGACAGGGGCGATGGTGGCGCCGATAGGGCAGTTGGGAGTCGGCGTCCCATGACCCGTCCCGTTCGCTGTCGCGCGTAGTGATGTGGCCTGCTCGAGACATCACGCGATGCGGCGACCGGCAATTCTGGACGTACGACCGATTTTCCGCGCTGGTCGTAGTCGCTGCGCATAACACCTGCTGAGAGCGCCGCGAATATTCTTCGGAAACGTAACGTGCCGAAAATGCTTCGTAGGTACGGTGCCGATCAGATCGGAAGTTCACCCGTGTCCGCACCCGGCCTGCAACGCGGTGCGGCGCTCGAGAAGTGGGGCCGTGATGAGGAATTCGAGGTTGGGGCGACGGATCGGGACGCGAGCCATCGCGGCCGTCGGCTTGCTGGGATTGGCCGGGTCGGTACTGGCGGGCTGCGGTTCCGGGCGAACCGGCGATGGCGGTGACGGCTTGGTCGCGGGCACCACCGACAAGATCTTCTCGCTCGATCCCGCGGCCGCCTACGACAACGGGTCGCTGGTCGCCGAGACGCAGATCTATCAGTATCTGCTCAATTTCGCGCCCGGCGACGCGACGCCGAAACCGGACGCGGCCCAGAAATGCGAGTTCACCGCGCCCACGGTGTACACCTGCACGTTGAAGGACGGCTTGAAGTTCGCCAACGGCAACCCGCTGACCGCGACCAGCGTGAAATTCTCCTTCGATCGCATGGTGCGGATCAACGACCCGAACGGTCCCGCGTCGCTGCTGGGCAACCTGGAGAAGACCGACGTGGTGGACGCGCGCACCGTCGCGTTCACGTTGAAGGTGCCCAACGACCAGACCTTCCCCGCGATCCTGCCCACCCAGGCGGGGCCGATCGTCGACGAGAAGGTGTACGCGCCGGACAAGGTGATGCCGGACGAGGACGTGGTGCAGGCCAAGGGTTACTCCGGCCCGTACACCATCGCCAGTTACGACAAGAACAAGCTGGTCGAGTATCGGGCTTTCGCCGACTACAACGGCATCCTCGGCAAGCCGAAGACCGAGACGGTGTCCACGAAGTACTACGCCACCGCCGACAACATGAAACTCGACCTGCAGAACGGCTCGCTCGACGTCGGATACCGGTCGTTCACGCCCACCGACATCGAGTCGCTGCGCGACGACGGCAAAGTCGCCGTGCACGAAGGCCCCGGCGGTGAACTGCGCTACATCGTGTTCAATCTGAACACCATGCCGGGTGGCACGCCCGCGCAGAAACTGGCCGTTCGGAAGGCCGTCGCGGCCACCGTCGACCGCGCGGCGCTCGCGGACGGCGTCTACAAGAAGACCTACCTGCCCGCGTATTCCTCAGTGCCGCAAGGCATGCCGGGCGCGGCCGAGCCGTTCAAGGACATCTACGGCGCCGGGCCGAACAAGGACCAGGCGGCGAAGTTCCTCGCCGATGCCGGAGTCGCGACGCCGGTCGAACTGAATCTCCAGTACAACCCCGACCACTACGGTTCCAGCAGCTCCGAGGAATACGCGGCGATCAAGTCGCAACTGGACGCCACGGGTTTGTTCAAGGTCAACTTGCAATCCACCGAATGGGTCACCTACCAGCGCGAACGCGCCCGCGACGGCTACCCGCTGTTCCAGTTCGGCTGGTTCCCCGACTTCCCGGACCCGGACAACTACCTCTCCCCGTTCTTCGGCCCGAACAACTTCCTGCAGTCGCATTTCGAGGACCCGGGCATCTCCGCCCAGCTGATCGCCCAGGCGACCCAGCCCGACAAGGACAAGCGGCTCGCGCAGATCCAGCAGGTGCAGCGTGACCTCGCGCAGAACTTCCTGCCGATCGTCCCGCTGCTGTCCGGCAAGCAGATCGCGGTCTCCGCCACCGGCGTGCACGGCGTGGAGCAGACGCTCGACGCGTCGTTCAAGTTCCGCTACACGGTGCTGAGCAAGTGAGTTCCGCCGACACGGCCGGACCGGAGGCGGACACCGCACCGGCCTCGGTTCCGGCCCGGTCCTCCGGCCTGCGGCGAACCGGCAAGGGCGGCGGCGATTCTCGCCACAGCGCGTTGCTGCGCTACCTCGGCGTCCGCCTGCTGCTGATACCGGTGACCGCGTGGATCCTGGTCACGGTCGTGTTCTTCCTGATGCGCGTGGTCGGCGATCCGATCAGCGCGGCGATGGGCGGACGCATGACCCAGGAACAGATCGAGGCGCGCAAGGAGGCGGCCGGGCTGAACCGGCCGATCCTGACCCAGTACGGGGACTACCTGTCCGGGCTCCTGCACGGGGATCTCGGCCGCTCCCAGGACAACCGGGAAATCAGCGAGGTGGTGGTCACCTACGGCGCCGCCTCGCTGGAGCTGGTGTGCTGGGCGCTGGTCGTCGCGTTCGCGATCGGCGTCCCGCTGGGCAGATACGCCGCCACCCGGCGGGATTCACCCGCCGATACGACACTGCGGTTGCTGGCCATCTTGTTCTACGCCGCACCGGTGTTCTTCGTCGGCCTGCTGCTGAAGCTGGTGTTCGCGGTGCGCTTGGGCTGGCTGCCGGTGGCGGGCCGGGCCAGCACCAATGTGGAGCTGCGACTGCAGCATGTCTCGCCGAAGACCAACATCATGGTGATCGACGCGATGCTCTACGGCGACGCCGGTTATCTGATCGACGTGCTGAAACACGCCGTGCTGCCCGCCATCGCGCTCGGCTTGCTCACCGCGGGCATCTTCCTGCGGCTGGTGCGGATCAACCTGATCCAGACCCTCCGCGCCGACTACGTGGACGCGGCGCGGGCCCGTGGGCTGTCCCGCCGAGTGGTGACCGGGCGGCACGCCTTCCGCAACGCGCTCATCCCGATCGTCACGGTGATGGGCATGCAGATCGCCATGATGCTCGGCGCCTCGGTGCTCACCGAGACCACGTTCGAGTGGAAGGGCCTCGGCTACCAGTTCGCGCAGTACCTGTCGGCGCGCGACTTCATCGCCGTGCAGGGCATCGTCGCGTTCATCGCGCTCATCGTGGCGGTGATGAGCTTCCTGGTCGACGTGCTGGTGGCGCTGATCGATCCGAGGGTGAGGTTCTGATGACCGCTCCGGAATTGCTGAACGAACCTTTCGTCCCCCCGCCCGCGGCGCGCCGGGGTGTGCCGGGCCTGCGGCTGTTCGCGATGACCGCCGGTTTGCAGCGTGCGACGCTGGTCCTCGGGCTCGCCCTGGTCGGTCTGTTCGTCGTGGCCGCACTCTTCGCTCCGTTGATCGCGCCGTACGGATTCGCCCAGAGCGCCTCCGACGGCGTCGATTTCGTGCGCCAGCAGGCGCCGTCGGCCGAGCATTGGTTCGGCACCTCGGTGCGCGGGGAAGACGTGTTCTCCCGGGTGGTCTACGGCGCGCGGACCGCCTTGTGGGTGATCGCGATCTCGCTGGTGCTCTCGCTGGTGATCGGGGTGCCGCTCGGCCTGCTGTCCGGCTATGTCGGCCGGTGGCCGGACCGATTGCTCGTGCTGTTCATGGACGCGATGTACGCCTTCCCGACGCTGCTGCTCGCGATCGTGGTGTCCATCGTGGTCGCGGGCGGTCGCTCGACCAGCTTGGGCGGTGTGCTGTCCGCGGCGGTGGCGATCACGGCGGTCTTCGTCCCGCAGTACTTCCGGGTGGTGCGTAACGCGACCGTGGCCGTGAAGCAGGAGCCGTACGTCGACGCGGCGCGGGTGACCGGCGCGTCGACCACGCGCATCCTGTTCCGGCACATCCTGGCCAATGTCACCCAATCGCTGCCGGTGATCATCACGCTCAACGGGTCAGAGGCCATCCTCACCCTGGCCGGCCTGGGCTTCCTCGGTTTCGGCATCGAGCCGACCCAGGCCGCGGAGTGGGGTTTCGACCTGAACAAAGCGCTGCCGGACGTGTCCAACGGCATCTGGTGGACCGGCGTCTTTCCCGGTGTCGCCATCGTGCTCGTCGTGCTCGGCATGACCTTGGTCGGCGAGAGTCTCAACGAAGTGCTGAATCCGGTCCTGCGCACCCGTCGCGCGGCGGCGGTCGCGGCCGGTCCGGACGGCAGGAAGGACGCGACCGATGCCTGAGTCATCCGCCGTGGACCGGGGCCGTCCCGCCCTGTCCGTCGAGTCGTTGTCGGTCACCTTCGCCACCGACGCGGGGCCGGTGCACGCCGTCACCGACGTCTCCTACGAGGTCTATCCCGGCGAAGTGCTGGCCATTGTCGGGGAGTCCGGTTCGGGCAAGTCCGTGAGCTCGCGCACGGCGATGGGATTGCTGCCGGAGACGGCCACGGTGCGCGGCCTGGTCACCCTGGGAGCCGAGCAGGTCACCGCGATGAACGATCAGCAGCTCACCGCATTGCGCGGCGGCGCGGTCTCGATGGTGTTCCAGGAGCCCGGCTCGGCCCTCGACCCGCTGTTCACCGTCGGTTTCCAGATCGGGGAGGCGCTGCGCGCCCACACCGATCTGTCCAAGAAGGCCGCCAAGGCGCGGGCGGTGGAGTTGCTGCGGCTGGTCGGGCTGCCCGATCCGGAGCACCGGGTGGACTACTACCCGCATCAGCTGTCCGGCGGGCAGAAACAACGCGTGATGATCGCCATCGCCATCGCCTGCGAGCCGAAGGTGATCATCGCCGACGAACCGACCACGGCGCTGGACGTCACGGTGCAGGCCGAGATCCTGGCGCTGCTACGAGACCTGCGCGACCGGATAGGCAGCGCGATCGTGCTGATCACCCACAACATGGGCGTGGTCGCCGACATCGCAGACCGCGTGGTGGTGATGCGCGACGGCGCGGTGGTCGAACAGGCGCCGGTGGACGAGCTGTTCGCCCGTCCCACGGCCGATTACACCCGCACCCTGCTGGCCGCGGTACCTCACCTGGGCAGCGAGCAGATCGCGCACGGACCGTCCGGATCCGCCGGGTCGGAAGGCGACCCGGTGCTCGAGGTCCGTGATCTCGTGGTCGAATTCCCCGGGCCGTTCGGCCGGCCGCGTTTGCGCGCCGTCGACGGGGTGAGCCTGCGCATCGGTCCCGGCGAGACGCTCGGCCTGGTCGGTGAGTCCGGATCGGGCAAGTCCACCATCGGCCGCTGCGTCGCGGCGCTGCAACGGCCGACCTCCGGGACGGTGCGGGTGCGCGGGCAGGACATCGTGGGGCTGTCCCCGCGCAGGCTGCGGCCGATCCGGCGACGTTTCGGGTTCGTCTTCCAGGACCCGGCCAGTTCGCTGAACCCCCGGCTCACCGTGGGGGAGTGCGTGGCCGAACCGCTGCTGGTGCACAAGGCGGGAAGCGCGGCGGAGATCCGCGCCCGGGTGCGCAGGCTGCTCGACGACGTGCGGTTGCCCGCGGGCGCCGAACGCCGCTACCCGCACGAGTTGTCCGGCGGTCAGCGTCAGCGCGCCAGCCTGGCCCGCGCCCTGATCCTCGACCCCGACCTGCTGGTCGCCGACGAACCGACCAGCGCCCTGGACGTCTCGGTGCAGGCGGCGGTGCTGGAACTGTTCGGTGAGCTGCAACGCGAATGCGGCTGGGCCTGCCTGTTCATCAGCCACGACTTGGCGGTGGTGGACCAGCTCGCCGACCGGATCACGGTCCTGCGCGACGGCGCTGTGGTCGAAGAGGGCGATCGGAATCGCATTCTGCGCGCCCCGCAGGAGGACTACACCCGCCGCCTGGTCGCCGCGGTGCCGGTACCGGATCCGGTGCGGCAACGCCGCCGCCGGGCACGAGCGGCGCGGCTCTACGGCGACGAGACGGACTGATCGCCCGCTTTACGGTTGGCTCTGCCCTATTGTCAAGAGGGCGAGCCAACACCGGTGCGGGGTCGTTATCCGGCTCCGGTAGCGTGAGCAGGCATCTATCCGCCGATTCGGTTTGGAGCTTTCCCCGAAAATGACTGAACAGACCCCCAGTGGTGGTGCTTCGTACGCCGCGGCAGGCGTGGACATCGAGGCAGGTGACCGCGCAGTCGAGTTGTTCGGACCATTGGCGAAGAAGGCGACCCGGCCCGAGGTCCAAGGCGGCCTCGGCGGCTTCGCCGGGCTGTTCGCGCTCAAGGGCGGCTACCGTGAACCGTTGCTGGCGGCCTCCACCGACGGCGTCGGCACCAAGATCGCGGTGGCGCAGGCGATGGACAAACACGACACCGTCGGCCTCGACCTGGTCGCCATGGTGGTGGACGACCTCGTGGTCTGCGGCGCGGAGCCGCTGTTCCTCCAGGACTACATCGCCATCGGCAAGGTGGTCCCGGAGAAGGTCGCCGAACTCGTCTCCGGCATCGCCGAGGGTTGTGTGCGCGCCGGGTGCGCGCTGCTCGGCGGCGAGACCGCCGAGCATCCGGGGCTGATGGACCCGGACGACTACGACCTGTCCGCCACCGGCGTCGGCGTGGTCGAGGCCGACGCGGTGCTCGGGCCGGACCGGGTCCGTCCCGGCGACGTGGTGATCGCCATGGGGTCTTCCGGACTGCACTCCAACGGCTACAGCCTGGCCCGCAAGGTGTTGCTGGAGATCGACCGCATGTCGCTCACCGGACACGTCGAGGAATTCGGCCGCACCCTGGGCGAGGAACTGCTCGAGCCGACCAGGATCTACGCCAAGGACTGCCTCGCGCTGATCGCCGAGACCGATGTGCGCACCTTCGCCCATGTCACCGGCGGTGGCCTGGCGGCGAACCTAGCCCGGGTGCTGCCCGCGGGCATGGTGGCCGAGCTGGACCGCGGCACCTGGAATCCGGCGCCGGTGTTCAAGATGATCGCCCAGCGCGGCCGGGTGGAGCGGCCCGAGATGGAGAAGACGTTCAACATGGGCGTCGGCATGGTCGCCGTCGTCGCTCCGGAGGACGTGGACCGGGCGCTGGCGGTGCTGACCGCGCGGCACATCGAGTGCTGGACGCTGGGCACGGTCAAGAAGGCCAAGGACGCCGACGCGGTGCGCGCCGTCCTGGTCGGTGAGCATCCGCGGTTCTGATCCACGGCGAAGACACGTCAGAGTCCCGCATCCGCGTTCGATGCGGGACTCCGGTGTCTTGCAAGCCTTTTCGGCGCCAGGGACGTCAACCCGCGACAACGCCCGAAGGGGGAGGCCCGTCGGCCTCCCCCTTCGGCGTAATTCCGAGTCAGCGGCGCCAGTCGTCGTAGTCGTCCTCGTCCCAGCGGGACAAGGAGTCGTCCGCGTCGTGCTCATCGGACAGCACACCACCCCGCTGGGAGTTGGGGCTTCCCGAAAGCTCGCGCTGAAGGCTCGCGAAGTCGGTCGTGGGCGAGCTGTACTTCAGCTCGCGTGCGACCTTGGTCTGCTTTGCCTTAGCCCGGCCACGGCCCATGGCTGACCCCCTCGCGTCACAGCGGGGCGGCCTGGGGTTTGGTGGCGGCCCCGTTCGAATTAATACTCTTCCTGACAGACACTTTAGCGTGTGTCCGGCGGTCTCGCTTCCAGGAGTGGGTGAAGAACTCCGGAACCGGTGCCGTTTGCCCGCTTGTCGCCCTGCCGTGGAATACCTAGACCACCCCCGGTATCGCGCGAATCACACCCACTCGTGCGCCTCCGCCGAGCACCGCGGGGGCCGCCAGCTCCGCGTGCGCGTCGGTCCACTCGATCCCCATTCGATGCAGAATCGCCAGCGTCAGCGGCATTCGCGCGCGATCGTGCCCGTCTTCGATCTTGTACGCGAAAGCCGATCCGTCCGGCAGCGCCCCCGCGTGCACGCCGTCCGCGCCGATCTTGCACACCAGCCCCGGAGTGGCCCGCATGGTCAGTAGATCGGGCGCGTTCGTGCCGGAAATCACTCGCGGGTGCGCCCGCACCGCGTCGGCGACCCGCCGTTCCGGGCTCCCCGGCTCGGCCGTGGCCATGGCCGAGAACACCCGCGCGAGGTTGACCAGGGACACCGGGATGATCGGCAATCCGCAGCCGTCGATGCCGAGATCGGCTTCCGGCTCGCCGGTCAGCTCGGCCACGGTCGCGATCACCGCGCGCTGCAGCGGATGCGCCCTGTCCTGGTAGCCCTCGGTCGGCCAGCCGTTGATCGCACAGGTCGCGAGCATTGCCGCGTGCTTGCCCGAGCAGTTCATGTAGATCGGGTGCGGCTGTCCTCCGCCGGACAGCAGCGCGGTGCGCGCGCCCTCGTCGTACGGCAGATCGGCCGGACAGGCCAAGGACGAATCGGGCAGGCCGAACCGGTCCAGCAGCCTGCGGACCAGCGCGACATGGTCGGGCTCGCCGTAGTGCGAGGCCGTGGCGATGGCGAGCTCGGCGTCGTCGACCGGTTGAAAACCATTGCGCAGCAAGGTGATCGCCTGCATCGGTTTGTTCGTCGAGCGCGGGAAGATCGGCAGATGCACTTCGCCGAGTTCGAGGGTGGGCTCGCCCGCGGCGTCGAGCACCACCACCGAGCCGCGGTGCACGCATTCGCGGAAGCCCGAGCGGACCACCTCGACCAGTTCCACACTCACGATTTCGCTCCCGTGCCGATGTCGTCGGTGCTTGCTGTCACGTGGCGGTGCGCGGCGGCGCGCCCGGCGTTGCCATGCCTGCGCGCGTGCCGTCGCACCTGCATACGCACGTCGTCGGAGATGGTCGGCTCGTCGGCGAGCAGGATCGCCAACAGGTCCGGATCGGCGCCGGTGAACAGGTCGCGGACCGTGACGCCGTGCGCGGGGACGTGCACCACCGAGATCCGGTCGCCCGCTCCGATCGTGCCCTCGGTGAGCACCCGCAGGTAGGCGCCGGTGTCGCTGCGCAGGGCGAACCGTTTGACCCACTGCTGCTCGCCGCTCCAGTGCTGGAACGTGGCGCACGGCACGCGCGGAGCGCTCACCTCCAGCAAGGTGTCGCCGACCGACCAGCGCGCGCCGATCACCGAGTCGCTGACGGGGAGGCCGCGCACGCGCAGGTTTTCGCCGAACCAACCCGCGGGCAGTTCCCGGCCCAGCTCCGTGCCCCAGCGGCGGGCGTCCTCGTCGGCGTAGGCGTAGACGGCTTGGTGGACGCCACCGTGGTCCTTGGTGTTGCAGACGTGATCGCCATCCAAGCCCAAGGCGCGCACCGCGACCCGTCCCGCCACCGGCCGCTTGTCGATGGCACTGCGACCGACTCGACCCGGCACCTCGATATCGGCGTGCACCACGCACGCCGCGAGCACCTCTCCGGAATCACCGACGCGCATGAACGGCGCTCCTCTCGTCTGGAATGGGGAGCTCGGCATCGAGCAAAGGTGCGGATGACGGCTGAGGGAAGGCCCCCGCCTGCCGGTGGTCGGTCAACAGGTCAGCGCCCGCGCAGCCGGTCGACCGCGAGACGGCCCGCCTGCGGTTCGTCGTCGGCGGGCACCGAGTCGGGATCGATGGACGCCGCGACCGGGCCCGCGACCAGCGCGGTGTCGGCCGGAACCGCGCGCTTGATCAGCGCGAGGGCGATCGGACCCAGTTCGTAGTGGTCGACGACCGTGCCGAGCCTGCCGACCGCGCGGCCGCCCGCGGTGACGTCGTCGCCGGTGGCCGGGCGTTCGTCCGCCGAGCCGTCCAGGTGCAGCAGCAGCAGGTGCCGCGGCGGCTTGCCGAGATTGTGGACCCTGGCCACCGTCTCCTGGCCGCGGTAGCAACCCTTGTCCAGGTGGACCGCTCCGTGTTCGGCGACGCCGCCGATCCAGCGAGCCTCGTGCGGGATGGTCCGCTCGTCGGTGTCCAGCCCGATCCGCGGGCGCACGGCCGCGACTCGCAACGCCTCGAACGCCCACATTCCGGCGGGGACGGCGCCCGCCGCGGTGAGCCGGTCCCACAGGCCGGTCAGCTGGTCACGCGGGACGACCAGATCGAAGGACTCGGCCGTCGGCCACGGCATCCGGCGCAGGAATCCGCCGCCGGGCAGCGGGGTGGCCTCGTAGACCTCGGGAAGGGCGGTGATGCCCAGCGTCTCGGTCAGCGCGGCCACACCTCGGCCGAGCAGGCTCAGCACCGCGTGGTCGGCGGCTTCCGGCTTGGCATCGGCCCAGAAGACCATCTTCTGCAGGAACGCCAGCAGGTCGGGTCCGCGCTCGGCCTCGGTATCGATCCAGACGGTCCCGTCCAGTTCGGTGAGCACGAAGTGATGCTGGACCCGGCCGTTCAGATCGAGGTCGAGGTTCTCGGCGGACTGCCCGTCGCCGAGGGCGGCGACATGCTGGCTGGAGATGGTGTGCAGCCAGGTCAGTCGCTCGCCGCCGGTGATGCGCAGAACGAATCGGTGCGACCGGTCGACGATCGCGGCGCGCTGTACCGCCGCGCGCTGCTCGCCGAACGGATCGCCGTAGTGCCAGGCGACGGCGGCGTCGGGCGAACCCGCCGCTCCCGCGACGGCTCCCGACACACTGAGGATGGGGCTGGGCGCAACGACCACGGACACCTCTCCCACTCTAGGCGGGCCCGCCCGGCCGTGCGCGAACCGGGCCACGGCGTCGCGGAACGGCATAGCGGATCGGCATTGTCCGAGCATTACGGCGGACCTCATGGGGAGGCCGCACAAAAGGTCTGGCAAAAGCGGCCGTGACATAGGCATTGTCCGCTCACACCGCCTACGCTCGTCGCATGGTGGATCGAGTTCTGGTAACTCTCGATGGCGCGGTCCGAGATGCGGATGCGCCGTTGTTGTTTGCGGACGATATTGGCGTATTGCGTGGCGACGGTGTCTTCGAAACGGTGCTCGTGCGCGCGGGAGTCGCGTGCGCGATCGAATTTCATCTAGGCAGATTGCGTCGCTCCGCACAAGCGCTCGATCTGCCCGAGCCCGAATTGGGCAAATGGCGCGAGGCGGTGGAGACCGCGGCCAAGGAGTGGGGCAGCGAACGCGAAGGCGTGATGCGGCTGGTGCTCACCCGCGGCCGCGACTGCGAGCTGGCCGGCACGCCCGACAAGGTGAAGACCGGCGACCTCGCCGCCGCCGTGCCGGTGCCGACCGCTTTCGTGCTCGTGGTGCCGGTGCCGGAGCGGGTCGAGAAGGCTCGCACCGAAGGCGTCGCCGTGGTGTCTTTGTCGCGCGGCATCTCGATCGACCTCGCCCAGGCCGCGCCGTGGCAGCTGCTCGGGGCCAAGACGCTGTCCTATGCCACCAATATGGCCGCCCTCCGGTTCGCCGCGCGCATGGGCGCGGATGACGTGATCTTCACCAGCACGGAGAACCGGGTGCTGGAGGGACCGCGCTCCACCGTGGTGATCGCCCGCGACAAGCAGTTGATCACCCCGCCCGCGAAGAACGGGGTGCTGCCCGGCGTCACCCAGCGCGCGCTGTTCGCCGAAGCCGAGAAGGCGGGCTGGCAATGCCGCTACGACTCGCTGTTCACCGCCGATCTGCTCACCTGCGACAGCATCTGGATGCTGTCGAGCATTTCGCTTGCGGCGCGGGTCAATTCGCTGGACGGGCTGCGGATGTCCGCGCCGGACAACGCCGAAGAGATCATCGGGCTGGTCGATCGCGGCATCGAGCGAGCGGGAGCCATCGGCGACTGGTGATGCTGTGCCGCCCCTCCGGGTCTTCAGGCCGTACTGGTTGGGAGGCGGGTGGGTTGGTCACAGGTCCTGCGTGGGGTGCCGCGCGAGTTCTGGGCGTACCCGGTGAGTTACCCATGTACTTGCGAGATCAGTTGTCGCGTTGGCCGGTGTGATCGGTTGTCGCGTCGGCTGGGTTGCTCGGTTGCGTCTGGCTGGGTTGCTCGGTTGCGTCTGGCTGGGTTGCTCGGTCGCGTGGGCTGCGGTGATCGGTCGCGTGGGCTGCGGTGATCGGTCGCGTGGGCTGCGGTGATCGGTCGCGTGGGCTGCGGTGATCGGTCGCGTGGGCTGCGGTGATCGGTCGCCG
>NZ_JBSFNF010000022.1:93092-122928 GCF_053586955.1 Nocardia sp. NPDC003726
CGTGGGCTGCGGTGCTCGGTCGCGTCGGCTGCGGTGCTCGGTCGCGTCGGCTGGGTTGCTCGGTCGCGTTGGCCGGGTGCTCGATCGCGTGGGCTGGGGTGATCAGTCGCGTCGGCTGGGGTGATCGGTCGTGTCGGCTGGGGTGATCGGTCGCGTCGGCCGGGCGCGGATTGCCGCATCGTCGCCGTGATCGGCGTCGCTTCGTGATCTGCGTCCTACTCGGGCGGGCACGGGACGGCGATGAGCACGGAAAACAAGCTGCGACAGGCGAAATCACCCCTGGTAGCGTGGCCTAGGACGCATTGTTCGCCGCCTGTTCCGGCGTAGGCTTACTACGACATGTAGTAGATACGCAGGAGGCCGGCTTGAACGCCTTGGACATCTCCCGATGGCAGTTCGGCATCACCACCGTTTATCACTTCCTCCTGGTGCCGCTGACCATCGGGCTCGCGCCGCTGGTGGCGGCCATGCAGACGGCCTGGGTCGTCACCGGCAAGCAGCACTGGCTGCGACTGACCAAGTTCTTCGGCAAGCTGTTCCTGATCAACTTCGCTCTCGGCGTCGCGACCGGCATCGTGCAGGAGTTCCAGTTCGGCATGAACTGGAGCGAGTACTCCCGATTCGTCGGTGACGTGTTCGGCGCTCCGCTCGCACTGGAAGGCCTGATCGCCTTCTTCATGGAGTCGACCTTCCTCGGGCTGTGGATCTTCGGCTGGACCCGGTTGCCGAAAGTGCTGCACCTCGGCGCGATCTGGATGGTCGCGATCGGCGTGAACGCCTCGGCGTACTTCATCGTCGCGGCCAACTCGTTCATGCAGCATCCGGTCGGCGCCCGCTACAACCCGGAAACCGGTCGCGCGGAACTGGAGAGCATCGTGCAGGTGCTCACCAACAACACATTGCTGGCGGCTTTCCCGCACGTGGTGGCCGGGTCCTTCCTCACGGCGGGCACCTTCGTCATGGGCATCGCGGGCTGGTGGATGGTGCGCAACGCGCGCAGCGGCGACCCGGTGAAAACGGCCGAGGCGCGCCAGATGTGGCGGCCGGCGGCGCGGGCGAGCATCGTCGTGGTGATCGCGGCGATGGGCGCTCTGGTCTACACCGGCGACGTGCAGGGCAAGCTGATGTTCGAGCAGCAGCCGATGAAGATGGCGTCGGCGGAATCGCTGTGCCACACCGCCTTGGATCCCGATTTCTCCGTGCTCACCGTCGGCACGCACAACAACTGCGACAGCGTGACGCATGTGCTCGAAGTGCCCTATGTGCTGCCGTGGCTGGCGAAAGGGGAGTTCACCGGCGTGACGCTGGACGGCGTCGTCGACCTGCAGAAGACCTACAACGAGAAGTTCGGCGTCGGTGACTACCGGCCCAACCTGTTCGTCACCTACTGGTCGTTCCGCGCCATGATCGGGCTGTCGGCGGGGTCGGCGCTGCTCGCGCTGGCCGGACTGTGGCTGACCCGCCGCGGACGGGTGCCGGACCAGCGGTGGTTCTCCTGGCTGAGCCTGCTGGCCATCCCCACCCCGTTCCTGGGCAACAGCGCCGGGTGGGTGTTCACCGAGATGGGGCGGCAGCCCTGGGTGGTGGCGCCCAACCCCACCGGCGATCCGAACCTGCGCCTGACCGTGCAGCAGGGCGTCTCGGATCACGCGCCGGGCGTCGTGCTGTTCTCGCTGATCGTCTTCACCCTGCTGTACGGCGCGCTGGCGCTCGTGTGGTTCTTCCTGATGCGCCGCTACGTCGTCCACGGACCCGATCCGGCCGCGCCCGCCGCGGTCGAACCGCACGACACGGACGCGGCGTCGGGCGGCCGCCGCGCCGAAGAGCCCGCTGTCGAACAACTTTCGTTCGCCTACTAGGAGCCGGCGATGAGTTTGCAAGAGTTCTGGTTCGTCCTGATCGGTGTGTTGTTCACCGGCTACTTCGTGCTGGAGGGCTTCGATTTCGGCGTCGGCATGCTCATGCCGATCCTCGGCAAGGGCTCCGACCGGCGCAGGCGCGCGGTGCTCAACACGATCGGGCCGGTGTGGGACGCCAACGAGGTCTGGCTGATCACCGCGGGCGCCGCGATGTTCGCCGCCTTCCCGGAGTGGTACGCCAGCCTGTTCTCCGGGTTCTATCTGGCGTTGCTGCTGGTGCTCGTCGCGCTGATCCTGCGCATCTGCGCCATCGAGTACCGCGGCAAGATCGATGACCCGCGCTGGCGCGCCCGCTGCGACATCGGCATCGGCATCGGCTCCTGGGTGCCCGCGCTGGCCTGGGGCTGGGTGTTCGCGAATGTCGTGCGCGGGGTCCCGCTGAACGAGAAGAAGCAGTTCGCGGGCTCGGTGGCGGACCTGTTCGGGCCCTACGCCCTGCTCGGCGGGCTGGCGACCGGACTGTTGTTCGCCTTGCACGGAGCGATGTTCCTGGTGCTCAAGACCGCGGGCGAGGTTCGCGACGACGCCCGGCGCACCGCTCGGCTGCTGCTGGTACCGGCCGTGGTCGTCGTCGGCGGATTCGGGTTGTGGACCCAGCTGGCCCACGGGACCGGCTGGACCTGGATCCCGCTGGGGCTGGCGGTGCTCGGCTTGGTCGTGGCGGCGGCGGCCGATGTCGCTCAGCGCGACGGGTGGGCGTTCACCGGCACCACGGTGACCGTCGCGGCGGCGACCGCGCTGCTGTTCGGTTCGCTGTTTCCCGCGGTGCTTCCCTCGACGATCGATGCGGCGTTCGACCTGACGGTCTACAACGCGTCCTCGACGCCGTACACGCTGAAGGTGATGAGCTGGGCCGCGGCGCTGGTCACGCCGGTCGTGCTGGTGTACCAGGGTTGGACGTACTGGGTGTTCCGCAAGCGGATCACCGTCGAGCAGATCCCGCCCCCGGTCGGCCTGCCCCTGCGGACAGCGCGGGATTGACGTCATGGCCCGCCCGCCGGTCGATCCCCGTTTGTGGCGCTATGCCCGCTCGGCGCGTAGCTACCTCGCGCTGAGCGTGGCGCTGTCGCTGGTCGTCACCGGCGCGATCGTGGTCGCGGCGGTGCTGATCGGACGGGTGCTCGCGGGCGTGGTCACCGATCCGGCCGCGCGCACGCTCGGCGTGTGGACGGCCGAACTGGTCGGACTCGCGGTCGCGATCGCCTGCCGGGTGCTCGCCACCTGGTGGCAATCCCGGCTCGCGCACCGAGCGGGCGCGAGCGTGGTGGCGGAGTTGGAAGGCGCGGTGCTCGGCGCGGGGGCTCGGCTGTCGCCTCGCGAACTGGACGCGCGCCGAACCGAATTGGCCGTCGTCGTCGGCACGGGCTTGTCCGGGCTGCGCGGGTATCTGGTCGGCTACCTGCCCGCGCTGCTGCTGGCGGTGCTGGTCCCGCCGATCGTGCTCGCGGTCATCGCGGCACACGATCCGGCTTCCGGCGTGATCGTGGTGATCACCTTGCCGCTCATCCCGATCTTCATGATCCTCATCGGGCTGCTCACCCAAGGGCGTGCCGAAGCCACGCTCGCGGCCACCACCCGGTTGTCGGACCAACTGCTCGATCTGTTCGCGGGCATGCCGACGCTGCGCGCGCTCGGCCGGGAGAGCGGCGAGGCGGCACCGGACCAGCGGGGCGAGCCCGGACGCACCATGCAGCACCGCGTCCGCGCTCTCGGTGACGCCTTGCGCGAACGCACCATGCGCGCGCTGCGCATGGCCTTCTTGTCCTCGCTGGTGCTGGAACTGCTCGCGACCCTGAGCGTCGCGCTGATCGCGGTCTCCATCGGCCTGCGGCTGGTGTTCGGCGAGATGAGCCTCTACGCGGGCCTGGTGGCGCTGGTGCTCGCCCCGGAGGTGTACCTGCCGCTACGCATGGTGGGCGAACGATTCCACGCCGCCCAGGACGGCATGGCGGCCGCGGATCGGGCGTTCGCGATCCTCGAGTCCACCCCTGCCGAGCGGGTCGCCAGCCAACTCGGCCATGCCATGCCGGGCGCGCCGCTCGTCCCCGATGCCGCCGACAACGCGGTGCCGAGCCTGGTCGGCCCGTGTGCGGCCGCGCCCGACGGATCGGCCCGCGCCGACACCGGCAACGGCCGCCGCACCGCGTTGGAGGGAGCCTCGACGACGGCTCACCTCAGCGGCGCCGTGGGCCCCGACGCGGCGGCAACGACGACTCGGGGCGAACTGGCTGAGGGGTTGTCCGGACACGGCGTGAAAGGCGCAGCGGCGCGTACCGGTGGTGAGCCGGGCGAGTCGGCGCCCGCCGGTACTTACGACGGCCGCACCGAGCCGGGGGGAGTGTCGGCGACGGCTTACTACAGCAGCGCCGTGGGTTCCGGCGCGGTGGCGACTCGTGGCGAGTTGGTCGAGGGGCTACCCGGCGAGGGTGTGCATGGTGAGGTGGCGGTCGTCGGTGAGTCGGCGCGCGTCGGTACACCCGACCGCCGCACCGCGCCCGAGGCAGTCGAGGCGACGGCCGGTCGCCGCGGCCTTGTCGGCCCTGGCACGGTCGAACTTCGCGACCTCTGGGTCCGAGCACGCGACGGGTTCGCCCCCGCGGGGCTGTCGGCGATCTTGCGGCCCGGTGCGGTCACGGTGCTCGCCGGCCCCAATGGAAGTGGGAAATCGACCGCGGTCCAGGCGATCCTGGGTCTGATCGCGCCTGACCAGGGCGCTGTGACGGTCGACGGTGTCGACGTGCGGGAACTGGACCCGGAGCGATGGTGGGCACGCGTGGCCTGGCTGCCGCAGCGTCCGGTTCTGGTGCCGGGCACGCTGCGGGACAACCTCGAATTGCTCGGCGCGCGCACGGCGGACCACGCCGCACGCGGTCCGGTGCGGGTCGTAGACGATCTCGAAGCCGCTTGCCTGGCAACCGGTTTCGACGCCGTGCTCGACGATCTGCCCGAGCGCTGGGACACCGTGGTCGGCCCCGGCGGCATCGGCCTTTCCCTCGGCCAGCGGCAACGCCTCGCGCTCACCAGGGTGCTGGCCACGGAGCGCCCGATCCTGCTGCTGGACGAGCCCACCGCACACCTCGACGCCGCCGCCGAAGCCACCGTGCTGGCCGCACTTCGGGCCCGCGCCCGTGCGGGCGCGACGGTGATCGTCATCGGTCATCGCCCAACCGTGCTGGCCGCCGCCGACCATGTCGTAGAGGTGCACTCGGACCGAGCGGAGGTCCCCCGACGTGTTCGCTGATCTGCGCCGCATGTGGGCGCTGCTGGAATTGTCCCGCTGGCGGGTCGCGGTGGCGATCGGGTGGGGCGTGCTGGCGCTGGGTAGCGGGCTCGGACTCGCGGCGCTGGCGGCCTGGTTGATCGCGCGCGCCTGGCAGATGCCGCCGGTGCTGGACCTGAGCGTCGCCGTGGTCGCGGTGCGCGCGCTCGGCATCTCCCGCGGCCTGTGCCGGTACCTGGAACGGCTCGCCACACATGATGTCGCGCTGCGCGCCATGACGACCGCGCGAACCACGGTCTACCGGACGCTGGCTCGCTCGGATTTCTGGCTGCGCCGTCCCCGGGTCGCGGAGGACGGAGGCGACCGGACGGGGGTGAAGCCGCCGCGCCGCGGGGACCTCTTGGTCCGTATCGGCAGCGATATCGATGATCTGGGCGCAGTGGTGGTCCGCGTGTTCGTGCCGGTCGCGGTGGCCCTCGTGCTGTCGCTCGCGGCCGTCGGGCTCTTGGCGACAATTTCGCTCGCGGCCGCCGCGATCCTGGCAGGTGCGCTGGCCCTGTCGGGCATCGTCGCGCCGTGGTTGTCGGCAGAGGCGGCGTCCGAGGCGGAACGGGCTGTGCGCGCCGACCGGGCGGAGTTCACGGCCCAGGCCCTCACGGTGCTCGACCATGCCGCCGAACTGCGCGTCGCGGGCCGCCTCGACGCCGCCCTCGTCGCGGCGGGGGAAGCGTCGCGCCGCGCGGTCGCCGCGGAAGACCGGGCCGCCGCGCGCAGCGCCTGGTCGGCTGCCGCCACGCCGTTGTCCATCGGCGCCGCGGCACTCGGCGCCCTGCTCATCGGCATCACCCTCTACGGCCCGGACGGCGGCACTCCGGGCGCTATGACGCCGATGGCGCTCGTCGTCCTCGTCCTGCTACCGCTGTCGGCTTTCGAAGCGGTCGGCCCCTTGCCCGCGGCAGCGCAAGCCCTGACCACGGCCCGTGCGGCGCTGCATCGCCTGGATCAGTTCGAACCCGATTCGCCCACAGCGTCGACGAACCCCGCACCGCGTGCCGTGCGTCCGCTGTCCACCGGAGGCGCGGCGAACGCCGCCGACCCCGCCGTCACCCCGGTATCCCGCCAGCTGACTTCCTGGACCGGCGGTGACGGTACTTCCGCCGTCCTCCCGCCGCTTGCCGCGCGTTCGCTGCCGACCGGAGGCGCGGCGGTCGCCGCTGACCCAGCGGTCATCTCGCCATCCCGCCAGCTGACCTCCTGGACCGGCGGTGACAGTGCTTCGGCCGGAACCGACTCCCGCCCGCATCCCGGCGGCATCGACGCGGCTCCTTCGCAGCCCACGGGCGACGTCGGCTGGAAGGGATCTGCGGGCGCGGCCGACCCATCCGCCGCCCGGCTCGGAGCGGAACCGGAGCCGGGAGGGGAACCGGAACCTGGACGACCGTGGGCAAGCGTCTCCAACCCGGGCCGCCCCGTCGACGCGCGCGTGCCGGACCTCCCCGGTGGCCGCCGGATCGCCGTGGTCGGCCCCAGCGGCGCGGGCAAGACCACCCTGCTGATGCGCTGGGCCGGATTGTTCGACACGCCCCGCCCGGGCGTCACCTTCTTCGCCGAGGACGCGCACCTGTTCGGCACATCCGTACTCGAGAATCTGCGGGTAGCCCGCGGTGACCTGACCGAGGAGGAAGCCGAAGCGGCATTGCGGAAGGCGGGTCTCGGCGACTGGCTGAACGGGCTGCCGCAGGGCGTGCACACCGATCTCGTCGGGGGAGCGGCAGCCGTGTCGGGCGGCCAGCGCCGCCGCATCCTGCTCGCCCGCGCACTGGCCGCGCCGGCGCGGGTGCTGCTGCTGGACGAACCGACGGAACACATGGAGGGCGAGGCGGGAGCGAAGTTGCTGCGCGATCTGCTCGACGCCGACAGCGGCCTCGTCGAATCGGACCGCACCGTGGTCGTCGTCACACATCAGCTACCGGAGGGGCATCGGGCCGACGCGGTACTGCGAATCTCCGCATCGGGGCAGGTCACGACCGACTTCACGGGGCGAGGAAGCGCCGATTCCGCCCACCGAGAAATTCCGTTGCCGAGCTACTGACGTATCGCTAGATTCGTTCGTACACGAGGAAGGAGGTGGTTCGAAGAATGGTTATTCATAGGACACGTGAGGTGGCTGTCCGCTAGCGCCACCGCTGCAGGTGGATTTCGCCCGCGCGAGCGCTGAGCGAATTCCAGGCAGTCACCCGGCCCCCGAGCCCCGGTCCGTCCGACCGGACCCGTGCGACCACAATCGCACCGGTATGGCTCGGGGGCTGTTCTGTTCCGCCTCTCCGAGCATTCATGCCGTACTAGTGGGGGTGGGCCTGGGTTGATCACAGGTCCTGTGTTGGGGATGTGTGTGGGTTCTGGCCGTACCCGGTGAGTTGCTCGCGAGATCAGGTGAGTCCTCCAGCCGAGATCCGCCTGGACCTCGGTCAGTCGGTGCCTTCGACAATTCGGAAGTCGCGCTCGACGCCGTCGGAGAGGGCGGCAAGCGCCTCCTGGTAGGCCGCGCTCTCGCGCGCCGCGACGGCCTGCTCGAAGCTGTCGAACTCGATCAGGATGGTGCGCCCGGCGATTCCGGCGTCATACGCCACGACCCGACCGCCACGGCTGAGGACTCGACCGCCGCCGGCCCTGACGGCTGGACCGGCCAGCTTGTCGTAAGCAGCCAGCTTTTCCGGGTCGGAAATGGTGCGATAGACGCTGACCCAGTAGCCCTTGGGCATGGAACCTCCAGTGTGGGGATGAGTACATGTGACTTACGGGTTGGTCTCGGAGGAGAGCCGGCGGGCGAGAGCGAGGCTTGTCAGCGCCATGGCGCGATGCCGACCAGCGCCGCAGTGGTGTAGGCGCTGTCGCCGGGGAAGAGGTGGCCGGGGCCGGTGCCGGCGGCCAGGATCAGGCCGTGGGCCAACCGCAGCTGCTCGGTAGGTCTTGGCATGCTTGCCGTACGAGCCGATCTCCACCGGATCCATCCGGATCTGCTCAGCGAGCTGGGCCACAACCACCGGCGGCGCCGTGAGGCAGGCAGCCGTGTGCTGCACCCACCGGTATCGCGCGCGCCGGAAGCCAGCCGGTATCGCGTTGGGAGACGCGGACCACGGCAGGGCTCGGTGAACCGGAAACCGTCAGCCGATGTAGCGCTGCAGGCGGGCCGAGAGGCGAGGTTCGAGCGGGCCGTCGGCTACCACGCGTTCCTCGACGTAGGCGAGGTCGCCGCCCTCGACGATGCCGTAGAGGCGTTTGGCTCCGCCGACGACTACGCCGGACTGGCTGCGGATCACCACGTCGGTGGCCAGTTCCCAGGACGACTGGGTCAGCGCTTGCCCGTAGAACAACTCCACGATGCCGCTGCTGTGCGACAGCAGCAATTCGATGACCTCGTCGTTGCCGTCGATGCCGACCCGCCAGAAGCCGCTCTCGCGCAGGTCTGGGCCGCCGTAGTTGCCGTCGGCCTCGATGACCCAGGACCGGGATTCCCAAGAGAGATAGTCGCCGCCGTCGTGGGAGACGACGATCTGCTGGCCGAAGCGGTAGTCCCCGCGCTCGGGATCGTTGCCCTCACCCTCGCCGCGCCACACGCCAACCATCGGGAGCAGCGCGAGCATGGAGGCGCTCAGGTCCGGGCCGAGGCGCAGGTTGGCCGTGTCCTCGGGCAGCGGAAGATCCGGTAGGACCGGGATGTTGCGGACGCCGGTCGATTTCGCCCGTTCGGCAGCCTCGGCTACGGCCTGGTCACCGCTGCGGCGACCGGCGGAATCGGCCGGAGCGTTGCCGTTCAGTTGTTCACTCGCTCGCTCGGCCGGGTTGGAACCTTCGCTCGCGAGTTCGCTCATGACTCGGTGAACAGCCGGTAGAAGACGTAGAGGCCGAACCAGCCGATCAGGACGGCCACGGCCACCAGCAGAATCTCGAAGAAGAGGACCACGATCCGAGTCTAACGACCCCCTCGCGGCGGCACGCAAACGGCCCCGGTGCTTCCGCGGAGCGGAAAGCGACCGGGGCCGTTCGACCGTGTGGGTCCTACTTGGCGACCGCGACGTCGACCGAGTGGATGCCGGCGCCTTCGGGGCGCACCTCGGCGGAACCGTTGCCGGCGGAGGAGAGCGCGCGGACGGTCCACGAGCCGGGAGCCGCGAAGAACCGGAAGTCACCGGTGCCCGACGCGACGACCTCGGCGGTGAAATCACCGTTGCCGTCGAGCAGGCGCACGAACGCCCCGCCCACCGGCTGGCCGTCGGTGCTCAGGACACGGCCGGTGATGACCGTCTCCTTCTCCACGTCGACGCCGGCCGGGATGGCCTGACCCTGGGTAGGTGCTGCACACATGTCGATTACTCTCCCAACTCGATCGGAGCGCCGACGAGCGAGCCGTATTCGGTCCAGCTGCCGTCGTAGTTCTTGACGTTCTGGTGGCCGAGCAGTTCCTGCAGCACGAACCAGGTGTGCGAGGAACGCTCGCCGATCCGGCAGTAGGCGATGGTCTCCTTCTCGCCGTCCAGTCCGGCTTCCTTGTAGATCTCGGCCAGCTCGGCGTCGGACTTGAAGGTGCCGTCCTCGTTCGCGGCCTTGCTCCACGGCACGTTGATGGCGCCGGGGATGTGGCCGGGACGCTGGCTCTGCTCCTGCGGCAGGTGCGCGGGAGCCAGGATCTTGCCGCTGAACTCGTCGGGCGAACGCACGTCGACCAGGTTCTTGGTGCCGATGGCCGCGATGACCTCGTCACGGAAGGCGCGGATGTTCAGATCGGGCGCCGACGCCTTGTACTGGGTGGCGGGCCGGTTCACCGGCTCGGTCGACAGCGGGCGGCCGTCGAGCTCCCACTTCTTGCGACCGCCGTCGAGCAGCTTGACGTTGTTGTGGCCGTACAGCTTGAAGTACCAGTAGGCGTACGCGGCGAACCAGTTGTTGTTGCCGCCGTACAGGATGACCTCGTCGTCGTTCGAGATGCCGCGCGCCGAGAGCAGGTCGGAGAACTGCTCCTGGTTCACGAAGTCGCGACGAACCTGGTCCTGCAGGTCCTTCTTCCAGTCGAGCCGGACGGCACCCTCGATGTGACCACCGTCGTAGGCGGAGGTGTCCTCGTCGACCTCGACGAACACGACGCCGGGGGCGTTGAGGTTCTCTTCGGCCCAGTCAACGGAGACCAGGACATCGGAGCGAGCCATTGTTTTCCTTTCAGAGATGACGTGCAGGGTCAGTTCGATGCCGGTGACGGGGTCCGGCGGAGTCGGGCTACCAGTGGATAGATCCGGCAACCCAGGCAGAGCCCGAACGCCGCGTTCAGGAACGCCGCGAACAGGGCGAAGCCGGCGAACACCGCGCCGACGACTGTGGAGCCGAGCGCGAAGCCCAGCAGGCTGACGGCCGCGAACACGAAACCGAGCAGCTGCGCGAACCGCAGCGGAGCCGTCGGCTCGGTCTCGGTGGCCGGCGCGAGACGCGGCGCGACGAACGCCGCGTAGATCCGGCCGTAGGGGTGTCGGCGCGGGCCGAGGGCGGCGCCGACCGCGAAGACCACCGCTTGCAGGGCGATCAGCACCCCCGCGGCGACCGCCGAGACCGCGGCGGCGAGCAGGACCGCGACGAGGACGCCGGTGGTCACCCAGGCGGCGAAACGCGGTCCGCGCACATCGACCTGATCGGAGGAAACGGGGGTGGCTTCGAAAGTGTTACGGATCTCGGTGGACATTGTGCGTACTCCTGCGCTGAAAAAGTCCGATGACTGCAAATTTGCCAATCGCCGGGGGATCGTGAGATCACTCGCGCGGCGGGCAGAGGTCGGCGTCAGGAAATTCGGGGAAGCCGACCGATCAGCGGCACAGGCAGCAACAACCACCGAGCCGACACAGATCCACTGTGCGGCGTCGGGTGAGCATCAGCTCGTGGTTGGCAAGCACGAGAGCAGTTTACCCAATTCGGCGGGGGAATATGGAGCGGGGGTGGATCTCGGCCGTCGAGGGGACTTGTCGTCGCAGGTCAGGCCGCTGCGGTCAGCGGCTCCAGCGCGGAGTGCAGATCCGTGGCCTTCGGCACGCCGGAGATGCGGAACCGTTCCCTGCCCTCGGTGTCGAAGACGAACGTGGTGGGCAGCGAGAGCACATTGAGCTCTCTGGCGAGAGCGGGCTCTGCGTCGATGTCCACCTCGATGTCCTGCGGCGGCTGCGGTGATCCCGCGAGCTGGTCCGTCACATTGGCAACCACCCGGCGAACAGCGGAGCACGGTCCGCACCACTCGGCGGAGAAATGCAGCACCGCGGGACCGGCTCCGGTCACCCCGACGGCCGCCAGCAGGTCCGCGCGGGCGGAGTGGGACAGGTCGATACCGTCGGCCGCGCGGATCTTGCCCTCGCGCCGGCGCAGCAGGACGCCGACCGCCAGAGCGGTGAGCAGAACTACTGCGAGGATGGTGACTTGGATCATGGTCTTTGCAATCGGTCGAGGTCGATCGTGACGTTCACGCCCTTGCCCTCCACCACGATCTGACCGCCCTGGGCGGAGACCTTGGTCGGCCGGACACCGAACGGCAATTCCTTGGTGTCGATGGTACGGGTGAACCGGGCGAGCACCGCTGGGCGGTCGGCCTCGGTGATCACCGCCACAGGCATCGTCTCGGTGCCGGGCGGGCCGCGGTAGAAGCCGGTCGCCACGATCTTCACCTGATCGCCGTCGAGCAGCAGATCGGCCTGCACGCTGACCTTCTCACCGCCGTACTGCGCGCCGGGCGTCTCCGGCATGGTCCCGGTGAGCACCAGCGCGCCCGTGGTGGTCATGCCGGAACCGCCGGAACCGCCGGTCCCGTCGGACTTGTCCGCTGGCCGGGAATGCACCTGCAGATCGGGGATGCCGAACAGCCTGCCGAGTTCGGTCGGCTCCACCCGCAACCGGCTGTCCACCCGCTCCACCGGGACGCCGCGCAGGCTGCCGTCGACCAGTTCGCCGACCGGCAGCCGCACCCCGGTCAGCGTGGCCTCCAGCGCTATCTCGCCGGGGATGTCCTCTCGCTTCGCGCGCGCCCGGATCTCGACGTGGTCGTAGCGGCTGTCCCAGGCCTGCCCGAGGAAGGGGAAGCCGTGGATCGTCACCTCGGGGTCCGCGGTGAGATCGGCGCCGTCGCGCAGCGCCCTGGACACGCGATATTCCGAGTAGGCCGCGGTGCTGAAGTCGACGACGATGGCGAACCCAGCCAGACACAGCAGGCCGATGATCAGCTTGCGCATGCTCCCCCGTCTCTCCGGGTCTCGGGCCGCGGCGGCCGGAAGCCGCACGGCGCGCGTTCGGCTACCGCCTCGGGCGCCCCGGTGACAGGGGGCATGCCCGATACGTAACCCATGTACGCACCATATCGGTTGGCCCGAGCCCGGCTACCGGGTGTCCTCCGGTGCGCCCGTCGCACCCGGAATGCGTGGTCATGCCTTGTTACGCGCTAATCTTGCATCCGATTACCTGTGATTAGCGACGTGGCCGCGGCGGTGCTGCCGCAGCCGCGTGGCTACGAGATGGGAGGAGGGCCCGTGGAGCTGCTCCTGCTTACCTCCGACCCCAACCCCGAGTCGGTGTTGCCCTCGCTCGCGCTGCTCGCGCACAACGTGCGGCCCGCGCCGACGGAGGTGGCTTCGCTGCTCGAGGCAGGCACCGCGGACGTCGCGCTGGTGGACGCGAGAACCGACCTGGCCGCGGCCCGCGGACTGTGCCGCTTGCTCGGCAGCACCGGGTCGTCGGTGCCGGTCGTCGCGGTGCTCACGGAGGGCGGCCTGGTCGCGGTCAACGCGGATTGGGGCCTCGACGACATCCTGCTGCCCGGCACCGGCCCCGCCGAACTCGACGCCAGGCTGCGACTGCTGGTCGGCCGCAACGGCGGCGTGGCCAGCCCGGAGAACACCGGCAAGATCACCCTGGGTGAGCTGGTTATCGACGAGGGGACCTACACCGCGCGGCTGCGCGGCCGCCCGCTCGATCTCACCTACAAGGAGTTCGAGCTGCTGAAGTATCTCGCGCAGCACGCGGGCCGGGTGTTCACCCGCGCGCAACTGCTGCAAGAGGTGTGGGGCTACGACTTCTTCGGCGGCACCCGCACCGTGGACGTGCACGTGCGGCGGCTGCGCGCCAAACTCGGCAGTGAGTACGAGTCGCTGATCGGCACGGTGCGCAACGTCGGTTACAAGGCCGTGCGCCCGTCGCGCGCGGCGGTCAAGGGGGAGCCGGTGAACTTCCCGGACGACGACAACGAGGGCACCGACGATTCCTCGCTGACTCCGGTCAACGGCTCCGTGCAGTGATCGTCGGCGGGTGGCCTGGAGTTCGAACGCGCCCACGTCGAAGCGGCGGGGCCGAAATGCCGGCTGCCGCCATGACGTTGCCAGGAACGGACTCCATACCGGGTCCGCCGGCTCGATGAACGGAGGCCGATGAGCGGCGCGACGACACACTGGACCGACCACCCCGATGCGAGTGCCGCGCGGGCGGTCAGCGATCTGCTCGCGCGTGCGACCGAGGCCGACGGAGTCGCCCCGGTCTCGGAGCAGGCCGTGCTGTCGCTGACGGCGGGCGCGGACACCGGAGCACGCCATCTGCTCGCGTGGCAGGAGGACGTCGTCGTGGGGTACGCGAATCTCGTTCCGGCCCATGGCGAACATCCCGCTATGGCCGAGGTCGCGGTCGACCCGGCCCGGCGCGGCCACGGCGTCGGCACCGATCTGGTCACGGCCGCACTGGCCGCGGGCGGTCCCGGCGCGCGGGTCTGGGCGCACGGCGACCGGCCTGCGGCCAAGGCCGTCGCAGCGCGGCTCGGGCTGCGGACGGCGCGTGAGTTGTGGCAGATGCGGCGGTCGCTGGCAACTCCTGAGCTACCGGAATTGGCCGTGCCGGACGACATCGAGTTACGCACCTACGCCGGTCCCGCCGACGACGCGGAACTGCTGCGGGTGAACGGCGCCGCGTTCGCCTGGCATCCGGAACAAGGTGCGTGGACCCGCCGCGACATCGAGATCCGCCGTGGCGAGTCCTGGTTCGACCCCGCCGGCCTGTTCCTCGCCTTCGATACCGCGGACCCCGAACATCTGCTCGGATTCCATTGGACCAAGGTGCATCAGGCGGAGCGTCCTCCGCTCGGCGAGGTCTACGTGGTCGGCATCGATCCGGCGGCGCAGGGGCGCGGACTCGGCCGGCTGCTCACCTCGGCCGGGTTGCACCACCTGCGGGACCGCGGGTTGGCCGAGGTTCTGCTCTACACCGAGGCCGACAACGTCGCCGCGGTGCGCACTTATACCCGTCTCGGATTCGCTCCCGCGCATGTCGACGTCGCCTACGCGGCGGCGGAGTTTGAATAGCAGGCGGCAGAACGGGTGTGCGCGAGTAAAACTGCGGCAAACGTCACATCTACCAGGCGCAATCGCGCCGGGCTGTTCACTCTCCGTTCACTCAGGTCGGTCCAACTGTCAACCACGTGACCTTAGGTTGAGTGAGGGCAGCACACTGCTGCCTGGTGCGCAAGTTCCCCGCGAACAGCACCACGACACCCGTCCGGGCCGGTGAGGGACCGGACGAGTAGGACGCCATTCCGGAGGAATAGTGAATCTCAAGCGCAGCAGCGCCCTCGTCGGTGTGCTGGCCGTCGGCGCCATGACGCTGGCCGCCTGTGGCAGCGACGACAACACCGCGACGGACACCGGCAACGTGGCCAAGGTCGACGTCGCGTGCGGCGGGAAGAAGGCCCTCAAGGCCAGCGGTTCTTCGGCGCAGAAGAACGCGATGGAGCGCTTCATCGCCGCGTACGAGAAGAACTGCGACGGCTCGACGCTCAACTACACCTCGAGCGGCTCCGGCGCCGGTGTGAGCGAATTCCTCGGTGGCCAGACCGATTTCGGCGGCTCGGACTCCCCCCTGAGCGCGAAGAAGGACGAGCCGAAGAAGGCCGCCGACCGCTGCGCCTCGCCCGCGTGGAACCTGCCGACCGTCTTCGGCCCGGTCGCCATCACTTACAACATCGACGGCGTGACCGATCTCGCGCTGGACGGCCCGACCGCCGCCAAGATCTTCAACGGCACCCTGACCACCTGGGACGCGCCCGAGATCAAGGCGCTGAACCCGAACGCCAAGCTGCCGTCCGAGCCGATCGCCGTGATCTTCCGCAGCGACGAGTCGGGCACCACGGACAACTTCCAGCTCTACCTGGACTCCGCCTCCGACGGCGCCTGGGGCAAGGGCGCAGGCAAGGCCTTCAACGGCGGCGTCGGCGCTGGCTCGAAGGGCAACGAGGGCACCTCGGCCGCGGTGAAGAGCACCAAGAACTCGATCACCTACAACGAGTGGTCGTTCGCGAAGGCGCAGAACCTGTCGATCGCGCGCGTCATCACCTCGGCGAGCAAGGACCCGGTGACGCTGAGCGTCGCCTCGGCGGGCAAGGCGATCGAGTCCGCGAAGATCTCCGGCCAGGGCAACGACCTGGTCATCGACACCTCCTCGTTCTACAAGCCGTCGGTGGCGGGCGCGTACCCGATCGTGATGCCGACCTACGAGATCGTGTGCTCGAAGTACTCCGACGCCGACACGTCGAAGGCGGTCAAGGCCTTCCTCACCTCGGCGGTCACCAACGGCCAGCAGGGCTTGGACGAGGCCGGGTACATCCCGATCCCGGAGCAGTTCAAGACCAAGCTGACCACCGCCATCAACGCCATCTCCTGATAGCAGCCCCACATGACCGTGCACGACGAAGTCGCCGCCGCTGACCGATCCGAGTCGACCGGCCGGCGAGCAGGCGGAGATACTGCGCTCATGCCGAGCAAGCCGAGCACCGAACCGGCCGCGAAGAGCGGTCGCCCGCACAGCCCGCGAGCGGAGATCATCTTCCGCTCGCTGGCGACGACGGCCGGTGCGATCATCGTCGCCTCCATCGCGTTGATCGCGCTGTTCCTGCTCATCCGGGCGGTGCCGTCGGTGCTGGCGAACGAGGCGAACTTCTTCACCAGTACCGAGTTCAACACCTCGGACGCCAACCACCTACGGTTCGGCATCCGGGATCTGTTCATGGTCACGGTGCTGAGTTCGATCTTCGCCTTGGTGCTCGCCGTTCCGATCGGCATCGGCATCGCGCTGTTTCTGACGCACTACGCGCCGAAGACGCTCGCGCGGCCGTTCTCGGTGGTCGTCGATCTGCTCGCGGCGGTGCCATCGATCGTGTTCGGTCTGTGGGGAATCCTGGTGCTCGCTCCGCAACTGGAGCCGATCCAGACCTTCTTGAACGACAACCTGGGCTGGCTGTTCCTGTTCGACGACGGCAACATCCCGCTGGCCAGCGGCGGCACGATCTTCACCGCGGGCGTCGTGCTCGCGGTGATGATCCTGCCGATCATCACCTCGGTCAGCCGTGAGGTGTTCAACCTCACCCCCCGCGCGCACATCGAGGCGGCACAGGCGCTCGGCGCGACGAAATGGGAAGTCGTGCGGATGACGGTGCTGCCCTACGGGCGCAGCGGCATGATCGCGGGCGCCATGCTCGGCCTCGGCCGCGCCCTCGGTGAGACGATCGCCGTGCTGATCGTGCTGAAGACGGCCGCGCAGCCCGGGCACTGGTCGGTGTTCGACGGCGGCTACACCTTCGCTTCCAAAATCGCCTCGGCCGCAGCGGAGTTCAGCGCCCCGCTGCCGACCGGCGCGTACATCGCGGCAGGCTTCGTGCTGTTCGCGCTGACCTTCGTCGTGAACGCGCTCGCTCGGCTGGCCGCGGGCGGAAGGGTGAACGGGTGATGACCTCATCGACTCTGGACCGGCCGATCAAGCCGCCCACCTTCCGGGATGTGAGCCTGTCGCGCCGGGTGCGCAACAACATCGCGACCGGCTTGGTGTGGCTGGCGTTCGCGATCGCGCTGGTGCCGCTGGCCTGGGTGCTGATCATGGTGATCAGCAAGGGGTTCAGCGCCGTGCTCCGGGCGGACTGGTGGCAGAACTCGCTGAAGGGCGTGCTGCCCAATCAGGTGGCGGGCGGCGTCTATCACGCCATCTACGGCACCATCGTGCAGTCGCTGGTCGCCACCGTGATCGCCGTGCCGCTCGGCATCATGGCCGCGGTGTATCTGGTCGAGTACGGCCGCGGCCTGCTGGCCAAGGTCACGACCTTCATGGTCGACATCCTGGCAGGCGTGCCGTCGATCGTCGCGGCGCTGTTCATCTTCGCGCTGTGGATCGCGACGCTCGGCTTCCCGCAGAGTTCGCTCGCGGTGTCGCTGGCGCTGGTGCTGCTGATGTTGCCCGTCGTCGTCCGCAGCACCGAGGAAATGCTCAAACTGGTGCCGGACGAACTGCGCGAGGCGTCCTACGCACTGGGCATCCCGAAGTGGAAGACCATCGTGCGGATCGTGGTGCCCACCGCGCTGCCCGGCATGATCAGCGGCATCCTGCTGGCCATCGCCAGGGTGATGGGCGAGACCGCCCCCGTGCTGGTGCTGGTCGGCTACAGCAAGTCGATCAACATGAACATCTTCGACGGCAATATGGCGTCGCTGCCGCTGTTGATCTACCAGGAGCTGGCCAACCCCGAAGCTGCCGGGCGCGAGCGGGTGTGGGGCGCGGCTTTGACCCTCATCATCATCATCGCCCTCCTGTACCTGGCGGCTGCGGTCCTCAACCGCCTGCTCACCCGGAACCGATAGAAGCGGAACGGATTACCGAAAATGGCCAAGCGGATCGACGTCAAAGATCTGAACATCTACTACGGCAAGTTCCACGCCGTGTCCGATGTCTCGCTGACCGTGCTGCCGCGCAGTGTGACCGCCTTCATCGGTCCCTCCGGCTGTGGCAAGTCCACCGTGCTGCGTTCGCTCAACCGCATGCACGAGGTAACCCCGAACGCCAGGGTCGAGGGCGCGGTGCTGCTGGACGGCGAGGACATCTACGGCACCCAGGTCGACCCGGTCGGCGTGCGCCGCACGATCGGCATGGTCTTCCAGCGGCCCAATCCGTTCCCCACCATGTCCATCAAGGACAACGTCGTCGCGGGCCTGAAGCTGCAGGGCGTGCGCAGCAAGAAGGAACTGGACGAGGTCGCCGAGCGCTCGCTGCGCGGAGCCAACCTGTGGAACGAGGTGAAGGACCGTCTGGACAAGCCGGGCGGCGGCCTCTCCGGCGGTCAGCAGCAGCGACTGTGCATCGCGCGCGCCATCGCCGTGTCGCCCGACGTGCTGCTGATGGACGAGCCCTGTTCGGCACTCGACCCGATCTCCACCCTGGCGATCGAGGATCTGATCACCGAACTGAAGAAGGAATTCACCATTGTCATCGTCACCCACAACATGCAGCAGGCCGCGCGCGTGAGTGACCAGACCGGTTTCTTCAACCTGGAGGCCCAGGGCAAGCCGGGCAAGCTGATCGAGATCGACGACACCGAGAAGATCTTCTCCAACCCGTCGCAGAAGGCCACGGAGGACTACATCTCCGGTCGCTTCGGCTGATTCCGGTTGCCGAGCGGCTGTGCAGGCTGTCGGCGCATAACTCAACAGTCCAACGATTTCGCCATTGTCGGTGGCTACGGTCCGAAGACCTGTCGCAGCAGCCGCATGCGGGAAACGAAGGCCCTGGCTGCTGCCCAGGGCCTTCGTATTCGGCCGGATAGCTCGTCGGCTATTCCTCGGGCGAGGTCTCGAAGAGCGGCGTCGGGGTGGCCTGCACTCGGCGGGTATGTTCCGAGTCCGATTGCCTGTTCGCCGCCGACATCCCTCCCAGCAGGCCGGTGCTCGCCGGAGCGGTCGACGGAGAACTGGACGTGGGCGCGGGCGCAGCGCTCGGACTGCCGGAGCCGGTATCGGAGTAGCTCGCCTGCCGGACGGACGCCGGTTGGTCCTGCTTGGTTTCCGCTTGCTGCGACGAATGCGGTTTATCGGTCTTGCTGTTGTCGGTCTTGTTGTCGGTGCCCGCCGGGTTGTCGGTCTTCGAATCGGTGGATTTCGCGTTCGGATCGTCGGTTTTCGCATTCGGATCGGTGGCCGCCGAATCTTGCTTCGGCGTCCCGGTTCCGGCAGGGTCACCCGAGGACGGCGATTCCGTGGGCGTGCCGTCGGACTGGTGCGTCCCGGCGATCGTGTCGGCGGCGTTCGCGAATTTCTCCGCGGTGGTACCGGCGGCCTCGATCAGCCCCTTTCCTGCCTCCCCACCGGCTTTGATGATGTCGTCGAGATCATCGTCGAGTTTGCCGATGGATTCGATCAGCGTGGGCACATTGCCGGTGATCTGGCTGACCGAGGTGATCAAGCTCGTCACGTCCGAAGGCTTCCACGAATTCGGGTCGCTGGCCGGGCCGCTGGAAGTGGACTTGTCCTCGGACCCGGCGCCTTTGTCTTTGCCGTCCCCGGTGTCTTCGGTTTTCTTGTCCTCGCCCGTTTCGCTCTTATCTTTGCCGTCGCCGGACTCGCCGCTGTCCTGCTTGGTCGAATTCTCGGCGCCGGTCTGATCGGTGGATTGCTGGGCGGCGATCGGACTCGCTTGCGGCGTGCCCGCCGTTGTCGTCCCGTCGGACTTCTGACTGGTGTTCACCGGTGTGCCCGCGGCAGGATCCTGCTCGGTGGTCGAGGCGTCGGACTGTTTGCCGTACACCGCGAGGGCCGGGTCGTCCCCGTCGCCGGACTTGTCGCTGTCGAGCGGGTCGCCGTCGCCGAGCTGATCGGACCGGGTGCGGACGTCGCCGCCGGCCTGCTCGATCTTCGCGGCGAGGTCTGTTTGGGTGCCGAGCAGTTCGTTCAAGGCGGTGGTGATGGCGGTCTGGTAGGTGTACTGCGACTCGCCGTCCTCGTCGGAGGCGCCCGGCCCGGCAGCGACCTGCCAGTCCTCCGAGACGGTGAATCCGGCCGCGACGGCCTCGTCGACCTTGTCCAGCAATGCTTGGCGGAATCCGGCGAGGCTGGTGCCGCTGTCGATCAAGGTCTGCGCGAGTGCCTCGGTATCCAACGCCACCTTGTTCGCCGTGTCGCGGTCGCCGGCGATCCGGTCGTACGCGGCGTAATAGGCATCACCGCTCCAGTGCGCGCCCGCTGCCCGGATCTGCGTCACCGTCTGATCGATCAGTGCGACGAATTCACCATTGCGCGTGCGTATTTCCGTCCCGGCTTCGCTCAATTTCCACGGCTGCCATTCCGACCGCACCTGCGTGAGGGTTGGCGTCGTAGTCCTCACAGCTGCGCGCCCATCGCGTCGAGACCGGCACGAAACTCTTGGTCGGATACCTCGTAGTTCGCGGCGCCGCCCTTCGCGATGTTCGAAACGCGCTTGCAGCGCATGGCCATTCGCCGCCAAGCGTCTTCGACATGGGAACCCGCGGTGGAACACACTTCGCTCAGCGCCGAACCGGGCAGGACACCGCCGAGCGCATCGGTGGTGGCACGCACGGTCAAAGCGCCGATATCACCGCCGATCTTGTCCATCGACGCGGCCAACGCGCGCAGCTCCGCTGGATCGACGTTCATAACGCCCCCCTTCATACCGGATCCCCTCCGGCGTAACGCTATTCCAGAGCACTCCCGCCCCGTGCGGCTGAATCTATCATTCGTCGCCCACGAAACGTCAAGCGCAGCAAGTTCTTCGCTTACCCCTCCGCATCGGGGTCCGGCGGGAGCACGCCGGTGACCAAGAAGATCACGCGGCGGCCGATCTCGACCGCGTGATCGGCGAAGCGTTCGTAGTAGCGGCCGAGCAGCGTGACATCGACGGCGGCCGCGACGCCGTATTTCCAGTCCCGGTCCATGAGCAGTGTGAAGAGGTGGCGGTGCAGATCGTCCATCGCCTCGTCATCCTCGTTCAGCTGCGCCGCGCGCTCCGGATCACGGGTTTCCAGCACCTCTCGCGCACCGGCTCCCATGTTCACCGCGATGCGGCCCATCTCGGCGAAATAGCCGTTGACGGACTCGGGCAGGGCGTGGTTCGGATGACGCCTGCGCGCGACCTTGGCCACGTGCAGCGCGAGCGCCCCCATCCGGTTCACGTCGGCGACGATCTGGATCGTGCTCACCACTTGCCGCAAATCGCCGGCGACCGGCGCCTGCAGCGCGAGCAGAGCGAAGGCCTTCTCCTCGGCGTCCTGGATCAGTTCGGCGATCCGGTCGGACTCGCTGATCACCTGCTCCGCCAACGCGAGGTCCGCCTGGAGCAGAGCCTGGGTAGCCCGCTCCATGGCCGAGCCCGCCAGGCCCGCCATCTCGCCCAGCAGGTGCGCGAGCTCGGCCATTTGCTCGTTGTAGATGACACGCATGGAACCTGAGACTAGTTCGCCCCGCTGACCAAGTCACGAACAGGGAGTGAATGACCGGTGTGCATCATTAGCGCGGAGGTTGCCGTTGATGCGTCAATGATCGCGATCCGCAACCGCCGTCGTCGAAACGACGACATCACGACGGTTTGTGATCTGCGTCGCAGCTCCACGTGCTGTGGGCGCGGGAGGCTATTTGCAGATGTCCTCGGCGGCGTTGACGTGTTCCAAGTCCGACGGCAGTACGGCGGGCGTCGAATCCGTCGCGGTGCTCGTCGCGACGTTGGTGATGTCGTCACCCACCGGCGTCGGCGCCTTGACGGTGACGCCGGTCGCCGCGTCCGCTCCGATGACGACCTCCACGATGCCGCCGAGATCGTCGGCGGCCTCGATGGTCGCGCCGGGAATCGCGGAGGCCACGGTGGCGGCCTCGGCTTCCAGCCCCGCGGCGTAGCGGATCTTCGTCGTCGGGGAGGTGCCGTTGGCGTAATTGCCGGTGTTGTAGATCGTGAAGCCCTGGTTCCCGAGCTTGGTGGCGGCCGTACGCGCCAGGCCTTCGATCTTGGACCCGTTGGACACCAGCAGCGAGACAGCCGAAGGATCCACCGCCTTGTACTTGGCCGGTGCCGGAGCGGCCGGTGCCGGAGCGGGTGCGTTCGCCTGAACGGTCGGCTTCTCGCCTGGCAGAGGCTGATCGTCGCGGATCGCCTTGAAGATCGCCTTGATGTCGGATTCCCGGGGAATCTCGTTGCCGTAGGAGTTGGTGCCAGCGGTCGGGACGGTGATGAAGGTGACCGCGCCGGCATCGATCTTCTGCAGCGAACGTCCGAGCATCAGCAGGTCGGTTGTTTCGACCTTGGTGACCCAGGTGTGATCTTGAAGCGCACTGATGAAGCTGTTCAGCTTGCCCGGATTGAACAGCACCCTGCTGGACAGGGTGCTGCGCAGCAGCGAAGCGAGGAAGCGCTGCTGCCGGTTGATGCGGTCGTAGTCGCTGCGCTCCTCGCCGTAGACGTGCCTGGCACGCACGTAGTTCAACGCGGTCTGGCCGTCGATGCGCTGCTTGCCCGGGTGCTCGAGGATGGTGCCGAGCACGTCGTCGACGAGCGGCTTGGACGCGCACACCTCGACGCCGTCGATGGTGTTGACCATGGACTCGAAACCGGCGAAGTCGATGCCGATGAAGTGGTTGATCGACGCGCCGGTGAGGCGCTGAATCGTGGAGACGAGGCACATCGGGCCGCCGAGGTTGTAGACGGCGTTGAGCTTGTCGCCTATGGCGGACGGGTACTTCTCGTCGGTGTATTTGCCTTTTTCGTTGTCCCACCCGTTGCACTGCGGCCTGGTCACGTCCAGGTCGCGCGGGAAGGAGACCACGACGACGCGGCTCCGGTCCTTCGGGATGTGGACCAGCATGGTGGTGTCCGCGCGGGCGCCTTCGGCGTCGTCCAACGTGCCGGCGCCGAGCTGGCCGTTGGCCCCTGCGCGGGTGTCGGTGCCGACCAGCAGGTAGTTCTCGTCGCCGAGCTGGGCATTGGAGTCGACGATGTCCTCTGAGTTCTCGTCGAGGGAGGAGACCTGGGTGAAACTGTCCGTGGTCGAGCGCAAGTAGCTCCAGCCGCCGCCGGTGACCAGCAGCGCGAGCGCGGCGCTCAAAGCGAGTCCGGTTCGTCCCGTGGCCCGTAGCCGCTTGTTGCGGCGCTCCCGGGAGGCCTGCAGGCGGGTCTGGGCGGTGCCGACAGGCTTCGGCTTGGTGCTCTTGCCGTCCTTGGTAGGCCAGCCAACGCCCTTGCGTAGTGCGCGCGTCGGTTCATCGACGGGAGCGATTACGTCGGTGACCTCTTCGGCCTGCTCCGGCTCCGGACGCGCCACCGGCGCATCCGGCGCGTCGGGCGCCTGGCGCTCGGCGGGGCGTCGGCTCGTCGCGCGGGCGGCCGGTGTGGCGCCGGTGATGTCCTGGACCACCGGGGAGCTACCCGTCTGGCGCGGCGGCGAGTCCGGCGCGCGCCGGGGGCCGGCCGCGGCGCCGCGGCCATTGGCGGCGGCCGGGTCGGCGGGCCTGCGCGGAGCTTCCTGTCGAGCCTCCGCGCGGTTGATTCGTGCCGATGGAGGGCCGGCCTGCGGCGGTAGTGGCTCAGGGCGTCGGCCTCGGTTCGCCGGGGGTCCGGGAACCGGTGGCGTGGGTTCGGCGCGCCGCCCACGGCCGTTGGCGGCGGCCGGGTCGGGTTCCGTGCGGCGGCCTCGGCTCGGCGCGGCGGCCGAGTCCGGCGGAGTCGGCTCCGCGCGACGGCCGCGACGGCCGGTGCGTTCGTTGTCGACCCGCTGGACGAGGTCCTGCACCGTCAGGGGCGCGGAACTCTGGTCGGGAACGGCGTCGGTATGGCGGGAACGGCGAGACGAATGCGCGGCGTCCCGGTCGGGGGAGTCCGCCGCGGGATACCGCTCCCACGGGGCGCGACCTCCGGGCCGTGGCGAACGCCCGTGCCGATCGTCACCCACCAACGAACCTCGCTTTTCGTCCTGCTTTCCCGCTCAGGTCACACGCGACCGGCGGCACCGATTCCGCAATGATAACGATTCCGCCACGGCGAGCCACCCCAGTGCGAAATCGAAGAGGTCACAGTGGTGTTGCGCTTGGGATTCGCTGTGCGGTTGCCGGTCACCCTCCGCTGTGCATCACATCCGCCGCGCTCGGGACCGCGGGATCGTCCGGATCGTCGAGCCAGCCGTGCGGCAGCGCGACCTTGCCCGGCGAACCCTGCCTGCCGCGCGGGCCCTCCGCGTCCTTCGGGAAGGGAACGGCCGGGTCGAGCCGGCCGACGAGATCTTCCAACTCCGCGAGGCTGCCCACCGTGGCGAACGCGCGACGCAGATCGGAGCCGACCGGGAAGCCCATCAGATACCAGGCCATGTGCTTGCGCAGATCGCGCATGGCCTTCTCCTCGCCGAGATGCTCGGACAGCAGCGCGCCGTGCCGGTACAGCACCGTGCCCACCCGGCCCAGGTCGGGCGGCGCTGGCAACGGTTCACCGCGCAATGCGGCCTGCAGCTCGGCGAACAGCCACGGCCTGCCGAGGCAGCCACGGCCGACGACCACGCCGTCGCATCCGGTCTCGTCCATCATGCGCACGGCGTCGGCGGCGGAGAAGATGTCGCCGTTGCCGAGCACCGGGATCGAGGTGACCGCTTCCTTGAGCCGCGCGATCGCGGTCCAGTCGGCTTCGCCGGAGTAGCGCTGCGCGGCCGTACGGGCGTGCAACGCGACCGCTCGCGCGCCTTCGGCTTCCGCGATGCGGCCCGCGTCCAGGTAGGTGAGATGGTCGTCATCGATGCCGATGCGGAACTTCACCGTCACCGGGACCCCCGCCGGCTCCGCCGCGCTCACCATGGCGCGCACGATGCTCCGGAACAGCGTCCGCTTGTACGGCAGGGCGGCGCCGCCGCCGAGGCGGGTGACCTTGGGCACGGGGCAGCCGAGGTTCAGGTCGATGTGGTCGGCCCAGCCCTCGCCGACGATGATCCGCACCGCTTCGCCGAGCGTGGCCGGGTCCACGCCGTAGAGCTGCATCGAGCGGGGATGCTCGTCGGCGTCGAAGGACATCATGTGCAGCGTCTTCTCGTTACGCTCGACCACCGCCCGCGCGGTGATCATCTCGCACACGTAGATGGAGGTCGGGCTGCCGAATTCCCGGCACAACTTGCGGAACGCCAGATTGGTGATGCCCGCCATCGGCGCGAGCACGACCGGCGGATCGACCGGATACGGCCCGATCCGCAGCTTGGCCATCGCCTCGGTAGTCATCGTCACGCCGACCAGTGTCTCATTTGCGCACGTGAGTCGGCCGGAGCGGGTGTGCGCACGGCGGCGCCGCCCTCGGTCTTCCAGGAGGGCGGCGCCTGTTGTGGTTCTGAAGTCCTACGCGGAGCTGCCTGCCATCGCGCGGTCGCGCTTGGCGGCCTCGCGGGCGAGCATCCGGTCGCGCTGTTCCTCGAACTTGACGACGTCCTTGCTCAGCTTCTCCAGGAACAGCCCGAGGCGCTCACGGACCGCCTCACCGCGGGCGGTGAAGTCGGTGCGATCGAAGATGTTCCACTTCTTCAGCACCGGCTGGACCACTTCCTCCAGGTGCTGACGCAGATCGTAGATGCCGTGCTTGGCCATCAACACGCCGTTGCGGCGGAAGTTCGGCATGCCCGCACCCGGCATCTGGAAGTTCTCCAGGATCAGGGTGATCGCCTCGATGGCCTGGTCGGGGGCCAGGTCGAGGGCGGCGCCGCACATGTTGCGGTAGAAGATCATGTGCAGGTTCTCGTCGGCGGCGACGCGCTGCAGCATGCGGTCGGCGATCGGGTCGTCGCAGACCTTGCCGGTGTTGCGGTGACTGACCCGGGTGGCGAGTTCCTGGAAGGTGACGTACGCGACGGAATGCAGGAAGCCCGCGTCGGCTTCCGCGGGCGATGCGAAGCCGTTGGTCATGTGGACCATCCGGGCTTCTTCGAGGGCGACCGGATCGACGCCGCGGGTCACGACCAGGTAATCCCGCATGACGATGCCGTGGCGGTTCTCCTCGGCGGTCCAGCGACCCACCCAGGTGCCCCAGGCGCCGTCCTGCGAGAAGTTCTCGGCGATCTCGCGGTGATAGGAGGGCAGATTGTCCTCGGTGAGCAGGTTCGTGATCATGGCCGCCTTCGCGACCTCGCTGAGCCGGGACTGCTCCGGATCCCAATCCACGCCACCGAGTGCCGCGAAATTGCGGCCTTCGTCCCACGGGACGTAGTCGTGCGGATGCCATTCCTTAGCCATGGAGAGGTGCCGGTTGACGTTTTCTTCGGCAACCGGCTCCAACTCCGTCAGCAGTTCGAGTTGAGTCAGATCCCTTGCCATGTATGAACCCTTCAGTGTGTGCTTCCGGTCGTGCAGGTCAATCCCAAGGTAGACCGATGCCGATGCGGCCATACCTTACGGCACCGTAGGTGTGATGCGAAACGCATCCGTTAGACGATCGATGCCCTGGTGATCCACCTCATACGACGTCTTCGCCGTTCAGTGATCCACACGAGTGTATGGGCTGTTCCCGCGGCAATGGGTCTATCGACGCGGTGCTCCGAGCGTTAGCGGTCCGTGGTCGACCGCACAATCCCGGCCAGCGGGCGGATATGGACGCGAAACGCCCTGGTTCTGCGCGTGTCGGCGAATCGCGGCGAGTCCAGCTGCGATGTTCCTGTGAATTGGCGCCGAGGAAGGGCTACCGGAACGCAATCGGCGAACCGAATCAGGATTCAGTCGATGCGGGGGGCCTCCGGGGTGGGGGACGCCTTCGACGTCGGTCGCGACGACGCGCCCGCGGCGCTGTCGCGAGGCAGTGAAGCCATGCCGAGAGTGCCCCGCACATGACTTGTCGTCCGGATCGGACACCGGCAGAAGTTCGGCGGCTCCTTTCCGGCGTGTGAGTGGGGGGCGAGAGAGACCTCGACGGCGTTGTGGGGGACACACCGGGGATGACCCATGGCCGCTCATATCTGTTCTGTGCGGCTGTCGATGAGTAATACGCCCTGTGGAAGGCATGTTGGGCGTGAGCCGCCCGAGCTCGGCGGGGAGTGCGCGCCACCCGCTGTGATCCGGCCTCTGTGGCGGGCGCGGATGTGTTCATCAGGCTGGCGGGATCGTGGTGACGCCGAAGAAAGGCACGGATGCCCTCGCCCGTCCAGTCGTGGCCACTACCGCTTCACCGCGGCCCGACGCGTTGTGTCCTTCTACTCACGTCGCCGAGATCGGCGATGACCCCGTCTGCGCTGGGCGTGATCGCGCGGAAGTAATCGTCGAACCGGGCGCCGCTCCGCGAATTGCGGCCGCTACGCCGGAGAGTGCGCGTCCGGCGTAGGCGTCTGATCGGTACAGCCAAGGCATGATGGCGGAGAACTCCGCTGAACAGGCCGGGCGCCCGGAGTAAACCCGGACGCCCGGCCTCGGTGCCCCCAGTAGGGCTCGAACCTACGACCTGCGGATTAAAAGTCCGTAGCTCTACCAACTGAGCTATAGGGGCGCGGAGGAACAGTGTAGTGCGGATGGGGGCCGATACCCCAATCGGGGGAGTTCGTGTCGGTGGGCGGGATGGATGGGCGGGGTCGGCGGGGCGGCCCGGTGGGTGGAGTGGTGCCGGGATGGGGGTAACGCGGCGGGCGGTGCGGGCGGTAAACACTTGGCACCCAGCTTTGTTCATCTTAGCTGGATCTGGATATCATTGAATCATGTTGGCTGGCAATGTCTTTGGATTTGCAGGGGGTGAACGGCTCTGGCCGGTGCGGGCGCGTGGAGTGGGTTGGCGGGCGAAACGTGGGCGGCGGTCGGCCGTCCGGGCCGCCGGTCGGCGCGCGTGAACAAACTTGGGCCGCTGGCGAATTCACGCACCCCTCGGAAGGCCGGGCCGGGTTGCCGAAAATTTGCCGTAACAGAAAACGGAATCGGATGGCTACTCGACTCTTCGGTTTGCCGCGTGTCGCATCGGGATTCCGGGTACGGTGACGCCTTGATGAATTCCGAAAGAATCGCCGGCTCGGTCGGCGCAGCGGAATTCGGATTGTCGTTGCTGTGTCCGAAGGTGCCGCGGTCGGTCCGGCCGGCCACGGCGCGACGGAACTCGATGCCGCAGGAGGAGGCACGTTCGAGACGAAGAAATGCCCGGATGCGCACCCCCTGCGGCGCACCCGGGCAGGGAAACTATACCAGCTGGTGTGTTCCAGGTTTTTGAGGAGTTTTCGTACCGAGAGTTTGTAATCGGTCGAAAACCGGGTTCAACGTATTGATAAAACTCATGAATTCGCGCCGAGGGTCCGTTCCTTCGGGGGTGGCTGATTGGCGGCGAGTAAGGCTTCGGAGGCGTTTCGAGCATGGCACGGCAGCAAGAGCGGGCGCGCCGGACACGGGCGGCGATTATCAGGTCCGCCGCCGTTGAGTTCGGGAAGAGCGGCTATGCCGCTGCATCGCTCAACCGCATATTGGAAGGATCGCGCGCCACCAAGGGCGCCATGTACTTCCACTTCGATTCGAAGGAAGATCTGGCACGCGCGGTGCTGGAGACCGCGGTGGAGCGCTATCGCGCGTCCGCCGAGCGCTGGCTGGCGCGAACCGATCTCAGCCCGCTGGACATCCTGCACGGGGTGGTCGACGAGATCGCGCTGCGACTCGAGCACGACATCATCGTGCAGGCCGAGTACCGCCTGATCATCGAACCGGACTTCTACCGTGACGTGCAAGCGGGCGGCAACCGGATCCTGGGCCGCACCACCAGGGTGCTCACTGTCCGTGCCATCGACCAAGGGCAGCTGCGCGCGGACGCCGATCCCGACCGGTTCACCCGCACGCTCGCCGCCGCGCTGGCCGGCCAGCGGTACATGGTGGACCTGATCGGCGGGCAGGTCGATCTGCGGTCGCGGTTCGAGGAGGCGCTCGAGGTCGTGATCGAGGCGATGGCCACCCCGGAATGGCTGGAGAAGTTCCGCAGCGACGGCTGGCGTGCCCAAGCGCGCCTGGATGAGCTCGGTTTGAGCCTCTGACCAGCCGGTTTGGGATTCGAGTCCGGTCTGTCATAAGCTATCCCAGCTCCCAACGGACAGCCGTTGAAAGCCGGTCCGGAGAAATCCGGGACGAGCCCCCTTCGTCTAGCGGCCTAGGACGCCGCCCTTTCAAGGCGGTAGCGCGGGTTCGAATCCCGTAGGGGGTACGATCCACGGATCGTTGGTAGCAGAGCATGGCCCTGTGGCGCAGTTGGTTAGCGCGCCGCCCTGTCACGGCGGAGGTCGCGGGTTCGAGTCCCGTCAGGGTCGCAAAGAGGCGCCGGAGATATCCGGCGTTTCGCGTATGGCATTCACTTCGGGTGCCTGCGGCCAGGTAGCTCAGTTGGTACGAGCGTCCGCCTGAAAAGCGGAAGGTCGCCGGTTCGATCCCGGCCCTGGCCACTTCACTCGTAGGCGAGCCCTGTCCACGGAAAGCGTGGGTGGGGCTCGTTTCGTCATTTCTTGTGGGTGCAATCCCCACACCCCGCCCGGCGGGCTTCGGCCCCGGACCCCCGTTGTCTCTGGTTGCGTTTTCGGGGTGTCGTTCGGATTTGTCCTGGCTTGGGTGTGTCGTTCGGGCTTGTCGCGATTTGGGTGGTGTCGTTCGGGCCTGTCGCGTCTTGGGTGGTGTCGTTCGGGCCTGTCGCGTCTTGGGTGGTGTCGTTCGGGCCTGTCGCGTCTTGGGCGGTGCGGTTCGAGCTCGTCCTGCCTCAGGCGGTGTCGTCCGCATGGTTCCTGCCTTCGGCGGGCGTCGTTGGCGCTGTTCCTGCCTTAAGTGGGGTGTTGTCAACGGAACGCCAATCCGGACCATCTGACGGCAGTTCAATCTGGACCACCTGGCCGGTTGGGTTGGTGGTTTCAGTCTTCAGTTGTGCCGGC
>NZ_JBSFNF010000023.1:0-122570 GCF_053586955.1 Nocardia sp. NPDC003726
GTGTCAATGCCCGCGATCAGGCGTACGCGGTTCGTAGGGGCTGATTGTCGGCTGGGCCGACTATCCGCTCGCTGCCTTCGTCGCCTACGCGGTGGACACGCGCACGCGAGCCGGGCCGCGAACGGCGGATGCTCGGTCTCGCTTCGCTCGAAACCTGTGGTTGCGGTGCGCTGGGCACGTCGGTGTCAATGCCCGCGATCAGGCGTACGCGGTTCGTAGGGGCTGATTGTCGGCTGGGCCGACTATCCGCTCGCTGCCTTCGTCGCCTACGCGGTGGCCACGCGCACGCGAGCCGGGCCGCGAACGGCGGATGCTCGGTCTCGCTTCGCTCGAAAGACTTGGTCGGGGTGAGCTGGGCGCGACAATATGGGATCTGCGGCATTCGAGTGCACCTGCGGTCGAAGATCCACACGGGCGGTGACTTTCCGGGCACGGCGAGCGACACCTATGCGGCGCGCGCGGTGCCCTCGGTCGGCACGGGAGTTCCTTCGTCCGCGGCCGGGCGCGCGTAGCGAGTTCCGAAGCGGATCACCCAGAGGTAGAGCACCACGACGCCGAGCGCGTCGACGGCGCCGAGCCAGGCCAGCACGCCAGGGCGCGAGATGGTCCAGATCGAATCCTGGAAGAACGACAGCACCCACGGCGCCCCGACGAGCATGGTCACCAGCCAGTACCCGGCGATGATCCGCGCGCCGGGCGCCCGGCGCAGCGGCCCGTACACCAGCCACAGCACCGTCGGCAGCAGCCACACCCAGTGATGCGACCACGAGATGGGCGAGACCATCAGCCCGAACAGTTGCACCACGATCAACGTGCCGAGCCGGTCGTCCCGGCCGAGCGCGCGCCAAGCCAGGAACGCCAGCGCCGCGACCACCAGCACGGCCGCGATCCACCACGGGCCCGATTGCACGTCGTAGCCGAGGATCCGGCTCAGCGTGCCGCGCAGCGATTGGTTCCACACCGACCCCACGGGGCCGATCCGGTCGGCGTCGCCGAGCAGTGTGCCGAAATACTGGCGCGCTTCCGCCGGTGCGATCAAGAAACTCAGCCCGACCGTCGCACCGAAGACCACGGCCGACCACACCACCGTCGCCCAGCGCCTGCGCGCGACGAAATACAACCCCGTGATCGCGGGCGTCAGCTTGATGCCCGCGACTATCCCGACCAGTCCGCCGGAGAGCCACCACCGGGAACTGCGCACCGCCAGCATCCCGCCGAGCACCAGGAAGACATTGACCTGGCCGTAATCCATCGTGGTTCGCACCGGCTCCAGCCACAGCCCCAGCGCGGTCCAGCCGACGGTGGCGGCCCGCCAGCGCGGCGTGCGCAAGCGCTGCGCCCCGAACAGCAGTTCCAGACTGATGTGCACCACCGCGTACAGCGCCGCGGCGATGGCCAGCAACCAAGCGACGGCGACCAGGGTGAACGGCAGATAGTGCAACGGGAAGAAGACCACTGCCGCGAAAGGCGGATAGGTGAACGGCAACGGGAAGTCCGGGGTCTTCTCCGCATACGTGAAGTCGTAGAGATGATCGGTCAGCAGCGCGGCCGATCCGCCGACGTAGACGTGCAGGTCGACGAGGTTCATCCCGTTCGGGGACAGCAGCATCCACAGCAGCCGGGCCAGCACGGACAGGCCGAGCACCGACACGGCCCATCGGAGATGACGATTCAAATCGCTGGCTTTCGGCTCGAGTGCGGTGCGTCGGTTCGGCACGCCCGGACTTGGATGTTCTGGCGACAGCGCGGACGGCACCGATTAGATTAACCGCAGCTCGAATCCGGTCGGTTCCCCCCTCGAACCACCGATAACATTTGCATCAACTTTCACACCAGTAACATCAGGGCGCGGTATCTTCTGCTGACACTGTTCGTCCACGGCGGCTTCCGGACCCCGCGGCTGTACACATAGCCGCAATGTCCCTAGAGTGACCCCGGAAACGATGGCTTTTAGCAATCGAACCCTGATGTACCCGAGGTAAGGACGGCCAGACCAGTGCTTCGCACCCGAGGATCGCGGATCGCATTGTCCGCACTCGTCATCGCGGCGAGTGCCACGCTCGCCGCGCCGACGACAGCAATCGCGGCCCCCGCCACCGCCCACGCGGCGGCTACGAACAGCGTTCCCATGGTTCCCGAAGGTGTTCCGGTGGACGCGCTGGCCGCGCTCGCCCCAGCCATCGTCGGCGCCATCGCGGGCCCCGCTGATATCGCGAGCCCCGCGGGCATCGCGGGACCGCAGTCGGCCATCCTCGATCAGGCGCGCAGGCTGCTGGCCACCTTGAACCTTCCCCCGCAGATCAAGTCCACGCTCGAACGGATCATCACCTTCCTGGACGGCAGCGGCGGCGGAGGCCCCGAGGTGCCGCAGGACGGCCCGGTGATCGCCCAGTTCCTGTACCCGAGCATCGGCAAGGGCTGCATCGGCCCGTCCGCCGACTCGGTGGGCACCGCCCTGGCCGTGCCGGGCCCCGCCACGCTGCCTCCGCCCGGCCCGCAGGCGGGTCAGACCGGTTTCGTCTTCACCGCGCTCGGCACCAAGGGGCCGACGCCCGTGCAGGATCCGCCGATGACGGTGCAGTGGCTGAACCTCGACACCCGTCAGTCCGGCGTCCTGCCGCTGACCGACGAGGCCAAGATCAACCCGGACGGCCCCGCCACGCTGTCCGCGATCGCCGACACGGGCAGCGGCCGCGTCGTCGCGGTGGTCTCCGGCTCGCTGACCACCAAGGCCGCTGACGCGGAGGCGCGGACCTGCTCGTTCCTGCCGACGCTCGGATTCTTCACCGTAGGCTGAGCCTCCGGCCGAGGGCGGCGACTCCATCGGGGTCGCCGCCTTCGTCGTTTTCGGGAATTCCGCGAATACCGCTACGGATCTGCCGCACCGCCACACGAGGGGGCGGGACTGTGGTAGACCGCTATCTATGGCGACCACCGATTGCGCGATACCCACGGACTGGTCGAGCCGGCCGGGTCATTCGATCCGCAGCAGGCGCTCGCACCGTTCCATTCTGTCGATCCGCTCGGAGGGGTCGATCCTCTCGATCGGCTCGGCCTATTCGATCCTGTCCATCGGCAGCGTGGGATCGGTGCTGTCGATCGGATCGGTAGGGTCGTTCGGGTCGGCGATCTCCTCGTTCTCTTTCGCCAGCCTCGGTTCCGCGTTCTCCGGCCTGTCCAGGTGGTCGCTGTTCTCGTGGCTCGGCGACCACGAGGCCCCGGACAGCCGCCCTTCCCTGCGGGTGGTCCCCGACGACGAGCCCGACCTGCGCGTCACCCCGATCAGCCACTGCCAGACGTAGCTGTGTTCGTTTTTCCAGCTGTGTTTGTTCGGCCGCGACTGCGTCGCGGCGTGTTCGCGGCTGCTCGGTCTCGCTTCGCTCGAAAGACGTGGTTGCGGTGAGCCGGGCCGTTAGGCACCGATCTCACCATCGGGGTGCACCGTTCCGGGACGCTGGCATGCTGGGCCTCGCAACACGCTCCAAAGGCGTCCATCGGGCAGCCACCGGGAGCCATCTTCGTGGCGCCGCCGGGTAGCCGAACGCGATAGACACCGAGCCGCATTCCTGACCTCTCAGGTCATACAGCTGGGGCGTTAGCCGGGACAAGCGGGCGTGGCCGCTGTACAGAGCGTCGAGCGGTCGGCCCGCCGAAAAGGATGAGGATAGCGATGCGGCGCGTTCTCACCACTGCCCATATTGGGGGGTGAGCACGTTGTTCACATCGATCCCCACCCCGTCGATGGATTGCTTGTCGATCTCGAACTGGTGCAGGTTGGCGGCAGGGTGCACGAAACCTTTCGGCGTGCCCCAGTTGTGCTGCCAGTACCAGGAGCCCAAGCCTGCGGCACTGGCCAGTTCGATGGTCGGGGTGTTCGCGTAGACGCCGGTGTTCTGCGGGCCGAGCACGGACTGCCAGCCCAGCAGGTACGGGGCGATCATGGTGGCGAAGTCGACCGGAGACGGGTTGTCGTCGATGGACGCGTAGATCGGCACGTTGTCCGGGCCGCCGGCGGCGCGGTGCAACGCGAGCCCGCGCTCGGCGTGCCGCTTGCCCGCTTCCAGCCCGCCGCGCCAGTCCGCCGTCGGCCCCTTGCCGAACTGGTAACAGGACACGATCTGCAGACCGGCCGCTTTGAGGTCATCGACCTCCGCTGATCGCAAGGGTTTGCCCGCCATCCATTCGGCGCCGGGCCTGCGATCGGACACGTAGCGGATCACGCCGATATGTCCCGCGTCGCGAATCGCCGCGGCGGAGGGAACACCACCGGCGTAGTCGATGAGAGTGCCGAGCGCCGGCCGAGCGGAGGCGGGAGCCGCGGCGCTCAGGCCCACCACGGCCGCCGCGGCCGCGTAGGCGAACAGATCACGCCGGGATACCGAATTGGAACGCATCGTCGACTCCTTCGCGCAACCCGACATGGATGGCAGCGTGCCCGGCGCACCTTCCCCAAACCACCGCGCGCCGGGAGCCTCGAACGTGAACTCATTTCACCACATTCACATTGGAACCGCTAGACCCAGGAGAATCACATTTCACTTTCGCCACATGGGCTCAGTGCCGCGGCCGGCTCACACGATGCCGTCGATGCGCGCGGCGACATCGATGGTGCGCATCGCTGGGTCGGCCAGTTCTTTGCGGACAACCGCAGCCACCTGGGCCACGACCTGCTTCTTTATCCCGGCGAGCGCGCCGAGGGCGGCGGCGCGGGCGCCGTGGGCGGTGAACTCCATCCGGATGTCGGCCGGGTCCGGCGGCGGCACGTCGATCACCACACGCAAGGGATCGGCGGCGCGGGCGGTGAGCACCAACGGCACCTCGAGGTCGGCGCGATAGCGGTTGGCTTTCAGCACGTCGACCGTGATGTCCAGGCCCACCGGCAACGTCAGGTCGAACGCGACCGGATTTGCCGACCGATCCGCCAGCCGCGGCATCCGCACCTGCCCCCGGACGGTCACGACAGCGCCTGCCCGCGGGCCCGTCCGTAGCGGCCCGACCTCGATCGGCCGGCCCGCCAGCCGTTCCACCACGTCACATACCCGTTCCCGCGTCACGATGCGGGAGAAGAACCGATGCCCGAACTCGTCGTAGCCGATCCAGTCGAACGCGAGCCGGTCCCGATGCGGCGAGCGCTCGCGCGCCACCATGGCCTCGACGTCGAACACCAGTCCCCGGCGGGTCTGCGGATCGGCCAGCATGGCGTTCACCCTGGAGGCGACCTCGCGCTGCACCACACCCGCGATCGGGTCGAGCAGCCATTCCCACGCCGAGTCCACCGCTTGGGCGCGTAGGACGAAGCTGATGTCGCGCTGGGTGATCGGCGGGATGTCGATGACGATGAGCACGGGTTCGGCGGTGCGGGCGTGCAGGATCAGATCGATTTCCACCCTGGCCTCCAGCCGCAGTTTCCGGCCGCCGAGCAGCACCTTCAAGGTGAGCGATACGGGGACGGTCACCTCGAAGGTCACCTTCGGGCCGCTGCGCAGGACGCGCGGGGCGCCGACCTTTCCCTCGGCGACGAAGCCTGCGAGTCCGGCCGGGCCGATCGAGACGGGGCCGATGGTCATGCCGCGGCCCGTCATGCCGGAGATGGCGGACTCGATACGAGCGGCGTTCACGGCGTGCGTGACGAAACGCTCGCCGAACTCGGCGTAATCGATCCAGCCGGGCGCACTGCTCGGTTCGTCGGTCGGATGCATCGCTAGTTCCGCAACCCTCACCTCTCGATGGACACCCGACACGGTACGCGACCGATCTCGTCCCACCCCGGAACGCACTGCTGTGCGCCCGAGATCCCCGTCCTGCCGATGAGGGGGAAGCAGGGCGGGGACCGGCGGCGGCGCTGCCGGGCGCCGCCGCCTCCATCGTAGGACTTTCCGGCACGCCGTTTCACCCGCATATCCGCCGAATCCCGCCAGATGGGGTGATCTTCACAATCGCCCGAAACCGACGACCCCCGCTATGTCGTCCAGCACGAAGCGGTGGATCCGGACCTCGCCGTACTCGTTGCCGCCGATCGTGGTCACCCGGCCGCCATCGGTCCGCAGGACGATGTTGGTGTGCTGCCCGAACGGACTGGACTCCCGGTACAGCAGCACGTCACCGGTCCGCGGGCGATAGCCCGAGCCGACCGGGACGAACCGGCCGACGCTCTCGTAGTACTCCTGCAAGGTGTAGACGCCGGGAATCCGCCAGGAGCCCGAATTCGGATTGGCCAGCGGCGCACCGGCCTCGCGCAGCACCCAGCTGACGAAATCGGCGCACCACGCCTCCTGCGCTCCTTCCGCGTATTTCGGGCCCGCGCCGGGATCGGCGAACTCGCGCTCGGCGACCGCGACGATTCCGGCTTGGGTGGCGTCCAGCGCCGAACGATCCAGCGCGGGGAACTCGGTGAGGCGCTCGCCCGCGATCGCACGGTGGTCGGCTCGGTTCTGCCACCACAGACCACCGGCGATGCCCGCGGCGGCCACACCGAGCACCACCAACGCGAGCGCGATCCACCGCCCCGATCGCGATCCCGGCTGTCGAGTCATGGTTCCCCCGCTTCGTTCGTGTGATGCTGTTGTCCGCCTTATAGATTTCGACGCGCGAAGACGCCGAATGGTTCCCTGCGCCGTCACCGGGTTCGGCGACTGAGCGGACAGCCCGGCCCGGCGGAGCCGAAATCATGGACGGCACCGGGAAAACCACGCTAGTCTCCGGAGAGACCAGCCGATGGGGAGGTACGGCCCTGGACACGCTGTGGACATTCATCGTGCACCGGCGGCACCAGTTGCTGGTCGACTCATACCTGCACGTCTCGGCCGTGGTGCAATCCGTGCTGCTGGCTACGGTGATCTCGGTGCTGATCGCGATCCTGGTCTACCGCAGTCCGTTCGGCTCGTCGGTCGCCTCCGCGCTGGCGGGCGCGGTGCTCACCGTTCCGTCGTTCGCGCTGCTCGGCTTGCTGATCCCGGTGCTCGGCCTCGGTGTCGCGCCGACGATCACCGCGCTGGTGGTGTATGCGCTGCTGCCGATCATGCGAAACACGATCATCGGACTCGCCTCGGTGGACCCGGCCGTGACCGACGCGGCCCGCGGCGTCGGGATGAACCGGCTGCGGGTGCTCGCCCGGATCGAACTGCCGCTGGCCTGGCCCGCGATCCTGGCCGGCATGCGGGTGAGCACCCAGCTGATCATGGGGATTCTCGCCCTCGCCGCGTACGCCAAGGGTCCGGGGCTCGGGAACCTGATCTTCTCCGGACTCGCGCGCCTCGGCAGCCCGAACGCGGTGCCGCAGGCGCTGGTCGGCACGATCCTCGTCGTCGTCCTCGCACTCGTCCTCGACGGGATCTACGTCCTGATCGGACGGCTCACCACCTCCAGGGGAATTCGTGACTGAAACCGAAACCAGTGGCGGCCGCGCGGCATCCGTCGTCTCCGGCGTCGAGATCGTGCTGGACGCGGTGACCAAACACTATTCGGGTCAGCGCGATCCGGCCGTGGATCGCGTCTCGCTGACCATCCCGGCCGGTGAGATCGTGGTGCTGGTCGGACCGTCCGGCTGCGGCAAGACCACCACCATGCGGATGATCAACCGGCTGATCGAGCCCAGTTCCGGCACCATCACGATCGACGGCCGCGACGCGGCCACGATCCAGCCCGACCGGTTGCGACGCGGCATCGGCTATTCGATCCAGCAAGCCGGGCTGTTCCCGCACCTGACCGTCGCGAAGAACGTCGCGACCGTGCCCGGGCTGATCGGGTGGAACCGGCGGCGGGTCGCGGAACGGGTGGACGAGATGCTCGAGTTGGTCGGTCTGGATCCCGGCACCTTCCGCGACCGCTATCCCCGCCAGCTGTCCGGCGGCCAGCAGCAGCGCGTCGGCGTGGCGAGGGCGCTGGCGGCCGACCCGCCCGTGCTGCTGATGGACGAGCCGTTCGGCGCGGTCGATCCGATCACCCGGGGGTTGCTGCAGGACGAGTTGCTGCGGCTGCAAGGCGAACTCGGCAAGACGATCGTCTTCGTCACCCACGATTTCAGCGAGGCGGTCAAGCTCGGCGACCGCATCGCCGTGCTCGGCGACCGTTCCCGGATCCTGCAATACGACACGCCCGCGGCCATCCTGGCCGATCCGGCGGACGAGACGGTCGCCGGTTTCGTCGGTGCGGACGCCTCGCTCAAACAGCTCACCCTGACCCGAGTCGGGAACGTCGATCTCGGCGACTGCCCCACCGCCACCGAAGAGGATCCCGTCGGCGAGTTGCGCGCGGCGCTCGCGGACCGTGACTGGCCGTGGGCGCTGGTGCTGGACGCACAGGGCAGGCCACGCCGCTGGGTGTCGGCGGACCAATTGGCCCATGCCGATTCGCTGCGCGACCTCGGAACGGCGGTGCCGCAGACGTTGTCGCTGAGATCGACCCTTCAGGACGCCCTGGAAGCCTTGTTGACCCATCAGAGCGCGACCGCGGTGGTGACCGGTGCGCACGGCGAGTACGCGGGGCTGATCACCATCGACACCCTGGTCGGCCACCTGTCGGCCTTGCGCGCCGAGCACGGAGCAGGCCGTGCCGCGACGGACGGCGCGGCATGACCACCGCCGCGTCGCCCGCCGCCCAGCGCAGGGCCGAGCGTATCCGGTTGGTCGTGCAGCCGCTGGTCGTCCTCCTGCTCACCGCGGGCGTGCTGGTGTGGGCGTTCGCCCGCGACCTCACCGTCACCCAGCAGGCGAGCCTGAACGCAGGCAACGTCGCGACCGTCACCTGGCAGCATGTCCGGATCACCGGGACGGTCGTGCTGATCGTCGTCGCGGTGGCCGTTCCGCTCGGAACCTTGCTCACCAGGCCGGGATTCCGCCGTCTGACACCGTTTTTCGTCGGTATCGCGAATATCGGCGCCGCCGCACCGGCCATCGGCCTGATCGTGCTGTTCTACCTGGTCACCCGCACCACCGGCTTCTGGATCGGCGTGGCGCCGATCGCGTTCTATTCGTTGCTCCCGGTGCTGCGCAACACCATCTTGGGCTATCAGCAGGTGGACCGGACGCTCATCGATGCGGGGCGCGGCCAGGGCATGTCGGCCGTCACCGTGTTGCGCCGCATCGAATTCCCGCTCGCGGTGCCCTACATCCTCGCCGGGCTGCGCACCTCCCTGGTGCTCGCGGTCGGCACCGCGACGCTGTCGTTCCTGGTGAGCGCGGGCGGCCTCGGCATTCTGATCGACACCGGCTACAAGCTGCGCGACAACGTCACCCTGGTGGTCGGCGCGGTGCTCGCGGTGGCGCTGGCGCTGCTGGTGGACTGGCTCGGCGCGCTCGCCGAAGCGTTCCTGGGGCCGAGGGGGCTGAAATGATCCGGGCGTGGCGCGCGCTGGCCCTCGGGGTGGGTGTGGCGTTGGTGGCGGCCTGCGGACTGCAATCCGGCAGTTCGGTGCCGCTGCCGGTGGGTCCCGGCAGCATCCGGCCCGTTCCGGAATTGGACGGTGTGCAGGTCACGGTGGGGTCCAAGGATTTCACCGAGCAGAACATCCTCGGTTATCTGATCGAGTTCGCGCTGACGGCGGCGGGCGCGCAGGTGCGCGACCTGACCAATATCCAGGGCTCCAACAGCGTGCGCGACGCCCAGCTGCACGGGCAGATCGACCTCGCCTACGACTACACCGGCACCGGGTGGATCAACTACCTCGGCAACGAGACACCGGTGCCGGACGAAATCGGCCAGTTCGAGGCGGTACGCGACGCCGACCTCGCCGCGCACGGCATGCTCTGGACGGCGCTCGCGCCGATGAACAACACCTACGCGCTGGTCATGAGCGCGCGCACCGCCCAGGAGACCGGTGTGCGCACGCTGTCGGACTACGCGAGGCTGGCCGCCGCCGATCCGGCGGCCGCGGCCATCTGCGTCGGCACCGAGTTCAACGTCCGCCAGGACGGATTTCCCGGGCTGGCCCGCAAATACGAGATCGACACGAGCAAGGTGCGCAAGCAGATCGTGCAGGACGCGGTGGTCTACCAGGCGACCGCCGACGGCGGGCAGTGCCGATTCGGCTCGGTCGCCGCCACCGACGGACGCATTCCGGCGCTGAATCTCGTTCTGCTGCAAGATGATCGTGGGTTCTTCCCGAAGTACAACGCGGCGCTCGTGCTGCGCGAGAGTTTCGCCGCGGCGCATCCACAGGTGATCGCGGTGATGACGCCGATCTCGCAGCGCCTCACCAACGAGGCCATCACCGAGCTCAACCGTCAGGTGGACGTGGAAGGACGCGAGCCCGCGGAGGTCGCCAGGGACTGGATGGTCGCCCAAGGGTTCGTCACCGCGCGCTGAGTCGACGCCTGCGGAGCGCCGCCTTGCCGGTCGGACAGACGCTTCGATGACGCCCACCCGCTGCATCGCCCGCGGGGCCCGGTCGGCGAGCCCCGCGTCGGGCCGGGCGCTCAGCGCGGATCGCGGCCCAGGTAGCGCAGCAGTTCTCCGACGGCTCCATCGGCCGAACCGTCGACGATCGCGGCGTAAGCCCCCCACTGGCGCAGCGGCTCGATGATCTCGGCCGTCTCGCCGCTGCCGGGCGCGGGATGACCCGCCCGCGCGGCGGTGAGCAGGTGTGCGGCGAGTTCGTCGGTCAACGGCGACGGCTGGCCGGTCGCGATCGCGACGTCCCAGGCGTGGACCGCGGCATCCAGCGCGCACATGACCGCGGCGACCGGGGTGGCGAGCGCGCCGTGCGGCAGCGGCGTCGGCACGGTCTCGGCGGCGTCGTCGACCGTGGTCCAGGCGAAGGCGGTCTGCTCGACCGCCGTACGCACCAGGTCGGCGGGGGCGCCGTCGATCATGCCGGACGGCGCGAACGGGTTGTACGCCGGTCCGTTGCCGATGCCCAGGGACGCCGCGTAGGCCAGCTGGTCGCCGGCGGCGTGCTGCACGACCTGCGTCACATCCCAGTCGGAGCACGGGGTGGGCAGGTGCCACTGATCCGCTCGCACTCCGGCGACGACGCTTTCCAGCGCGCGGTGGGAATCGGCGAGCACGTCCCGCCAAACGGGGAGCAGAGTCGCGGTGGCGGTGGCGTTCATCTCGGAGCCTTTCGGTCGTTCTCGCTGATGACACCAGCCTATTCGGACATTAGGCTACTTTTATTCCTAATAACCCAGGAGGGCGAAAGTGGCGTCGACCACACCGCGTCTGCTGCGGTTGCTCGCGCTGCTGCAGGACCGCACGTACACCGGCCGGGAGCTGGCCGAGCGCCTCGGCGTCACCGATCGGACGCTGCGGCAAGACATTCAGCGGCTGCGGGAGCTCGGCTACCCGGTGCATGCCGGGCGCGGCGCGATCGGCGGCTACCGGCTCGGCCGCGGCGCGACCATGCCGCCCCTGCTGCTGGACGACGACGAAGCGGTGGCCGTCGCGGTCGCGGTCGGCCTCGCCGAGGACGGCTCCACCGGCATCGCGGACATCGCCGAGCACGTCACGAAGGCGCTGGGCAAACTGGACCAGATCCTGCCGAAACGATTGCAGCGCAAGGTGTCCGCGCTGCGCGACGCCACGGCCATCGGCCCGGCCACGACGGGATCGCGCGAGCCGGACGCACCGGTACCCGCGGCGGTGCTCACCACCCTCGCCGCAGCCATTCGCGACGGCGCGACCATCCGTATCTCCGAAGCCGAGGCCGCGTCCTGCGCCGAGATCGAGCCGTACCGGCTGATCAACTGGCAGCGCCGCTGGTACCTGGTGGCCTACAGCCTGGAGGACCACTCCTGGCGTGCGATCCCGGTCGCTCGCGTGCTGCGCGCGGAGACGAGTTCACGCCGCTTCGCCGCGCGTGCGCTTCCCGACGGCGACTTGGTCGCCTTCGTCATGCGCCACATCGCCACCACGGGGTGGCGGGTGCGGGCCGAGGTCACCGTGCTCGCGCCCGCCGAGACGGTCATCGCCAGGATCAATCCCGCCGTCGGCGTGGTCGAGCCGGTGGACCAGGACACCTGCGTGCTCTACACGGGCGCGGACGCGCTGGAGACGATCGCCATCTACCTGTCCATGCTGATGATGGACTTCCGCGTCGACGGCCCGCCGGAACTCGTCGCCCACATCCGCACCCTTGGCCGCCGGTACACCGAGGCCGTCGCCGACGTGTGAACCGAGCCGAACGCGTCAGGAGTGCCCGGTGGTGGTCGCCGCGTCGGCGGTCTTGCGCATCGGGATCAACGCGGTCAGGCCGATCGCGACCAGCGCCGCCGCCATCGCGATGAGGAAGGTGGTGTGGAAACCGTCGCGCGAGGGCAGCAGGTGCGGGCCGAGTTTCATGGTCATGTGCGCCAGCACCACGCTCATCACCGCCGCCGAGGTCGAGGTGCCGATCGAGCGCATCAGCGAGTTGAGGCCGTTGGCCGCGGCGGTCTCGGTGATCGGCACCGCGCCCATGATCAGCGCGGGCATCGCCGCGTACGCCAGGCCGACGCCGCCCGCGACGATCACCGAGGCGAGCATGATCTCCCAGACGCTGTTCATCAGCACCACCGCGCACAGATAACCGACCGCGATCACCGCGGATCCCAGCGCGAGGGTGACTTTGGGCCCGCGGCTGGCCGACAGCCGCGCCGACACCGGTGACAGCAGCATCATGACGAAGCCGGTCGGGGCGAGCGCCAAGCCCGCGGTGATCATGGACAACCCGAAGCCGTATCCGGTTTGCTCCGGCGCCATCAGCAACTGCGGGAAGGTCAGCGACATGCCGTAGAGGGAGAATCCGACGGCTATCGAGGCCGCGTTGGTGAACAGCACCCTCGGCCGCGCCGAGACCCGCAGGTCCACCAGCGGTGACCGCTGCCGCAGTTCGAAAGCGCCCCAGCCGAGGAACACCACCGCCGACACCGCGAACAGAGTCAGGATTCGGGCGCTGGCCCACCCCCAGTCCGCGCCTTTCGTGATCGCGACGAGCAGCGCGAGCAGCGCCACCGACAATCCGATGGCGCCGCCGAAGTCGAACCGTGCGGGCGTGCGCACCGGCGATTCCGGGACGAACACGAAGACCAGGACGGCACACAGGACGCCGAGCGCGGCGGAAGTCCAGAACAGCATGTGCCAATCGGCGTTCTGCGCGATGGCCGCCGCGACCGGCAGGCCGATCGCGCCGCCGACGCCGAGCGTGGCGCTCATGATCGCCATCGCCGAACCCACTCGCTCGGCGGGCAACTCGTCGCGCATGATGCTGATGCCGAGCGGAATCGCGCCGACCGCGGCCCCTTGCAGCGAGCGCCCGACGATCTCGGGCACCAGGGTGGCGAACGACGCGCAGACCACCGAACCGGCCACCAGCAGAAGCAGATTCGCGAACAAGACCCGCCGCTTGCCGAACATGTCGCCCAGCCGCCCGCTGATCGGGGTCGCCACCGCGCCCGCCAGCAGCGTGGCCGTCACCACCCAGGAGGCGTTGGACGCGGAGGTGTGCAACAGCGTGGGCAGCGACGGAATGATCGGGATGACCAGCGTCTGCATGAGCGAGACGACCACTCCGACCATGCCCAGCGTCGCGATGAGCAGTGCCGACGAGGGACGGCGCCGGTCGCCGGAATCAGAGACGGTCGAGGACGCGTCGGCAGCTACAGTCACATGTGCACGGTACATATGGTGTGTATGCTGCACAATTTGGCGAGTACGTGATCCGCGCGACATAGTGAGCTATGTCCGATTCCGGTCCCGGCGACAAGGCGGCGCTGAACCGCCTCACCTTCGAACTGTCGCTGCTGTCGAGGCACTTCCCCGCCGCGTTGCTCCGGCGTCCCGGCTTTCAGCTCGACCGCTCGGCATATCTGATCCTGACCAGGCTGGAACTGGACCACCCGCTGAGCTTGCGCGAGCTGTCCGAGGCATTCCAATTGGACGTTTCCACGATCAACCGACAGGTCGGGGCCATGCGTAAGCAAGGGTTGGTCGAGAGGGTGCCCGACCCCGACGGCGGTATCGCCCGCAAGATCCGAGCCAGCGCCAAGGGACTGGAATTGCTTGCCGCCGACCGCAAACAGAGCCGCCAAGGCATCGGCGCGGTGGTGGCCGAGTGGACCGAGGCCGACATCGATCTGTTCAGCAGGCTCATCGCGCGCTTCAATCAGTCGGTCGAGGACAAGGAGGCCAACCCCTGGCCTCGTCCGGCCGAGCTGGACTGATGCAGGCCGTGCGGTGGGACTGCTACCGGCCGCCGATCAGACCTCCAGATCTTCTTCGATGCCCCTCAGGCGGTGGCGGGCGAGCGCCAGATTCGCCCGGCCCCGGTCCAGAGCGAGGTAGAGGAACAGGCCCTTGGACTTGCGGCCGGTCATCGGCCGGATGATGTGGTACTGCCCGGACAGCGTGATGAGGATGTCCTCGATCTCTTCCTTGAGCCCCAGCTGATCCATGGTGCGCAACTTGGCGCGCACCACCTCGGTGTTGCCCGCGCCCGCGACCTGGAGGTCGAGGGACTTGGAGCTGCCGAGCATGCCCAGCGCCATGCCGCTGTTGTAGTCGACCACGGCGGCGCCGATCGCGCCGTCGATCACCATCATGTCTTTGAGTGCCAGATCCATATTGGACATATGTGTTCCTTTCAGTGGGTTTTCGTTGCTTGTTCGCTTCCTGCGCCTGCGGTCACCGACGTCAGCAACTCGGCGATCGCTCGGGCCGCCGGACGGGATTCCAGGTGCAGCCGGCCGATGTTCACCTCGGGTGCGGCCAAGACGGTCAGCGAGGTCCAGCCCGCGGCGTAGATGACCACGTGCCCGCCGGTGCCGTGCACCACGACCTCGCTGAAGCCGCCGCCGTGCGCGGTGGTGGCCAGCCGATGCGACAGCGACAGCTGCGAAGCGGCCATGGCGGCCATCCCGTTCGGCTCGATCTGCGGGGGCAGATCGTGGGCGACGAGCAGCCCGTCGTTCGACGCGACCAGCGCGCCGGTCAGCCGTGGAACCCGATCGCGCAGCGCCTTCAGCTCGTCGAGCACCGCCGCGTTCGGTTCGGGTCCGGACATCGCCACCTTCGTCAACCTTCTTCCCATCCAATCGCCGAGCAGTTTCTTCCGCGCGGTCACGCGAGTTCCTCCAAAGCCGCTTGCAGGCGGACGAGCAGGTCTCGATCCGGCGGCTCCAACGGATCGGTGACCGGGGCGGGTGGCGCCGAATGCCTGCCGCGACGGCGGGGAAGCCGCCCCGGCTCGGCGAGCACGGGCGCGGGCTCGCTGCGCACCGGCTCGGGCGCGACCGGCCCGGCCGCCACGGGGACCCGCGCCGCGACGGGCGGCTCGATCAGACCCGCCGCGGTCAGATCCCGCACCGCCATCAGACATCCGTAGGTGGTGCGACCGAGTTCCCGCCCGATGCCGGCGACGCTGCGCCTGCCATCGGCGGCGGCCAGCACCTCGGCCTGTCCCCCGGTGAGTACCAGGCGCCTGCGCCGCACCCGCCGCACCGGCACGACCGGAACGCGATCGACCAGGTCGGCGGGCCATGGTCCGGTGCCGGGATCGCCGCGCCGCGCGCACTCCTGCACGAGAGCACGGGGCGTGATGTGGCAGACCGGGGCCAGCCAGTGCGGCGGGGCCGGGCGGAACTCAGGGACGGCGGGCGAGGCGAGCAGGAAATAGGCGGCATCGAACACCGACAGCATCGCGAGGGTCTCCAGCCGTGGCCGCCCCAGCACACGGCCGGGATCGCCCGCGTCGGCGCGCCGCCAGTCCTCGGCGGTCGCCACGCCCGCTTCGACGACCAGCCGGTCCAACCCGGTGGTGCGGCGGCAGTCGGCGGAAACGATCGCGCCCTCGGCGAGATGGAACGCACCGTCGCCCGCGCGCAGCACCCCCGTCCGTCCTTCCTGCTCCAGCCGCCGCAATTCGACCGCGAGTTCAGGGCTCATGAGCGTCCTCGGCCGATTCGTCGAGAATTCCGCGCAGTTGGTATCGCGCCATCGCGAGATTTCCGGCGTCCGCGTCGAACAGCACGTGCACGAAAAGCCGTCCGTCGAAATCGCCGTTCACCAGGTTCAACAGGTGATATCCCCGAGTGCCGCAGACGATGATCTCGGTGACGTCGTCGCCGTCGGTCGACAATGCCGGGCAGGCGAGCACCGCGCGCACCACATCCGTTGTGGCCGCGGCGTCTTCGTGCTCGTCAACCAGGTCGTGCCTGCCGTCCGCCGCGATCGCCAGACCGCTCGCTCCGTCAACCAGCGTCACGCTGCGCGCACCGGGAATATCCATGATGCGTTTCAGACAGCCGTCGATTCCGTTCACACGCCACCACTTGTCATGGGAGGGGTTTACGGGTTCCAGACGCTACACACGGGCACCGCGCGCTGTACAGCAAATCGGTGAGAAATTTCCGGTAAAAAACATCGCCCCTGGAAATACGTGATAAATACCTTTCGGTATTCAATACCTATTGGTATTCAATACCCTTCGGTTTTCGTTCGGGACACGCCGAGCCGGACACAATAAATCCTCGATACGCCCGCTCGACTGCCGCCGTGCCACTTCCACGACACGCCTGCGACCGCGCACGCACGAACGTGCACGACCGCAACGGCACGGCCGCAGGAGGTCTCCCGCCGTACCCTGCGCCCGACGGCAGGAGCGGTTCGGAACGATGGACAGGCCAGCAGTGATCTCGCAGCAATTACAAGATCGACCCGGCGAGGCGCGACATCAGCGCCTGCCGCGCAGGTAGTCGCTGACCACGGCGGCGCCCAAGCCGTCGAGGTCGGGCGCCACCACGCGGCCGCCGCTGCGGCGGGCCATCAGATCGACGAAGGCGGCCAGGCGCGGGTCCTCGCCGAGCATGAACACCGTCACCGACGCACCCAATTCGGCCAAGGCGTGGACCTGCGCCATCGTCACGGCCAGCGTGCGTTGCGCTGGGGGCCAGTTGAAGTAGGTCTCCCCGTCCGGCTCGAGGTGGGCGGTCGGTTCACCGTCGGTGACGACGAGCACGACCGGCACCGCGTCGGGGTGCCTGCGCAGGTGCGCCGCGGCCAGCAGCAGTGCGTGATGCAGGTTGGTGCCCTGCTCCCACACCCCTTCCAGCGCCGTGAGTTCGCCGATGTCCACGGTCGTCGCGTGCCTGCCGAAGGTGATCACGCTCAGCGCGTCGGAGCGGAACCGGGTGCCGATCAGATGGTGCAGCGCGAGCGCGGTGCGCTTCATCGGCACCCACCTGCCGTCCTGCACCATCGACCATGAGGTGTCCACACACAGCGCGACGGCGGCCCTGGAGCGCTGCTCGGTCTCCATGATCTCGACGTCGGACACATCCAGCCGCACCCGCCGATCCCCCGTCGACGCCGACCGCAGCACGGCGTTGCGCACGGTCCGCGAGACGTCCCACGGCTCGGTGTCGCCGAAGCGCCAGGCCCTGGAGCCACCGGTCGGCTCACCCGCGGCCCCGGCCAGGGCCGTGTCCCGCTCTCCGCGCCGGGAACGCAAGCGCCCAACGACATCTCGCAGCGCCGTCTCGCCCAGCCTGCGCAGAGCCTTCGGCGTCAACCGCAACGACCCGTCCTGCGCGCGCTCGAAGATGCCTTGCCTGCGCAATTCACGTTCCAGCTCGGCCAGCCGCGCGGCGTCCACGCTCGCGTCCGCGCCGAGGTGGCGCTCCAGCGCGTCCAAGTCGATGTCCTCCAGCCGCGCGCCCGCGTAGGACTGGCCGAGTTGCTCGGCGAGCGCGTCGAGTTCGGCGAGATCCTGCAGCGCTTGCGCGCCCGCGCCCAGGCCGAGCGGGTCCTCGCCGCGGAAGCGCCGCGCGGAGTTCCAATCCTCGCCAGGACGCAGCGCACGCAGGTTCGCGTCCAGCGCGGCGACCTGCTGCGCGATCGCCGGATCACCGAACGCCTGGCCGATCAGCTCGGACAACTCCGCACGCTGCTGCTCGGACATCGAGTTCATCATGCGCTGCGCGGCGGCGGCGCGGGCGGCGAGCGCGTCGATCAATTCCTCGGTGTCGCGCGGGTTCTCCGGGAAGAACTCGCCGTGCTCGGCCATGAACTCGGCGAACCGCTGCTCGGTGTCCTCGCCTCTGGCGTGGGCGGCGAGCAGGTCGTTGAGATCGGACATCATCCGCCTGACCCGCTCGACGTCCTGCGGGGTGGTGTTCCGCAAGGCCTCTTTCATGCCCTGGAAGCGCGACTCCAGTAGTTCGCGGCCGAGCAGGTCGCGAATCTTCTGGTAGTTCTCCCGGCCGGTCTCCGATCGCCAGGGGTAGTCGGCGAGTTCGGTGACGGCGGCGGCGGTGCTCGACGGCAGGGCGTCCAGTTGCGCTTCGGCGAACCTGGCGTCGTCGGAGGGGTCGGGGAACAGCGCGCCGCGCTCGGCTTCCAGCGCCTCTTCCAACAAGGCCCGGACCTGCTGCAGCGTGCCGTCGAGGCGGTGGCTGCGGGCGATCTCGGCGCGGCGCTGCCACAACCGGCGAGTCAGCTCCTCCAGTCCTGGCATGGTGCGGGTGCCGCGCCGCAGGAGCTCTTGCATGGCGTTGCGCGGGGAGCTGCCCTCCATCACGTCGCGCCCGATCCGGTCCAGCGCTTCCCGCAGGTCGAGCGGAGGCGCCAACGGGTCCGGTCCGTCGTGATACGGGCCGTAGGAGTAGCGATCGGGGGTGGTCACGATGCCTCGCCGGGAACAGCGGCGGTCATCGGCCGTACACCGCCGACCCGTCGTCGGAATCCTTCGCGATCTGCCGGGCCAGGTAGAGCGCCTCCAACGCGAACTCGACGGCCGAGGCGATCCGCGGCGGCGGATCGGCCGCGTCGACGCCGAGCCGTCCGGCGACTTCGTGCAGGACGGGCAGCTCGGGCAGCGCCGAGAGGACCTGCGCACCCGGCACGCGTTCCCCGGTGGTGACCAGGTGCCCGTCGCCGACCGCGTCGGCCAGCGGCCGCAGGTTCAGTCCGCCGAGCAGCGCACGCGCCGTCTCGGAGAACGACCGGCGCAGCAGGTGGGTGAGATGTTCCTGCTCGCGCCCCTCCTCGCCGGACTCGAACTCCAGCTTGCCGCGCAATACCGCGGGAACGGATTCCAGATCGACCGGACGCGCGACGGCGGGGCTCTCCCCCGTCACCGCGGATCTGCGCAAGGCCGCCGCGGCGACCGTCTCGGCGGCGGCCACGGCGAAACGCGCGGATACGCCGGACCGCTGGTCGATCGCGGGCGACTCGCGCAATTGCCGCACGAACCGCGCGAGCACCTCGATCAGCGGATCGCCCACCTCGGCCACCAGCTCCGCCTCCTGGCGCACCAGCGCCACCTCCGCTTCCACGCTGAGCGGGTAGTGGGTGCGGATCTCCGCGCCGAAACGGTCTTTCAGCGGCGTGATGATCCGGCCGCGGTTGGTGTAGTCCTCCGGGTTGGCGGTGGCGACGAGCAGCACGTCCAGCGGCAGCCGCAGGGTGTAGCCGCGGACCTGGATATCGCGCTCCTCCATGACGTTCAGCAGCGCGACCTGGATGCGTTCGGCGAGGTCGGGCAGCTCGTTGATCGCCACGATGCCGCGATGCGCGCGCGGAACGAGTCCGAAGTGGATGGTCTCCGGGTCGCCGAGGCTGCGGCCCTCGGCCACCTTCACCGGATCGACGTCGCCGATCAGGTCGCCGACGGAGGTGTCCGGCGTGGCGAGCTTCTCGGCGTACCGCTGCGACCGATGCCGCCACGCGACGGGCAGATCGTCGCCGAGTTCGGCGGCCAGCCTGCGCCCGGCCGGGCTGATCGGGTCGAGCGGATGCTCGCCCAGCTCGGCCCCCGCGATCACGGGCGTCCATTCGTCCAGCAGGCCGGCCAGGGTACGCAGCAGCCGGGTCTTGCCCTGGCCGCGCTCGCCGAGCAGCACGACGTCGTGTCCCGCCAGCAGGGCGCGTTCCAGCTGCGGCACGACCGTCCGGTCGAACCCGACGATGCCGGGCCACGGGTCGCCGCCGGAACTCAGCAGCGCCAAGAGGTTCTCGCGGATCTCGGTCTTCACGCCACGCGGCAGATAGCCGGCCGAACGTAGTTCGCCCGCGGTCGTGGGCAGGTGTTCGGGAACTTTCACGAATTCGACGCTACGTCCATTCCGCCATCGGGTCGACCGAAACAAACCGGATGCACGCTAGCTTGCTAGCATGCTAGCATCGCCGCGTGGGTGACGAGGAAGTGAAGCAGTTCAACGTGTACTTGCCGATCGGTCTGATCAAGCAGGTGAAATTTCGCGCCATCGAGTCGGGCACGTCCCTGTCCGCGCTGGTCGCGGACGCGTTGCGCGCCTATCTCGACGACACCACCGACAACTGAAGCAACCGAAGGAGAGCGATATGACGACCAAGGGCATCGAGGGCGTGCACGTCGAGACGCACAACTGGGGCAAGACGGCGAGATTCTTCCAAGCCCTCGGCTACGAGCCGGAATTCACCACCGACCACAGCTCCGGGTTGTTCCGCAACGGCGACGGACCCTACGTCTTCATCGCGGAGATCCCGAACAATCAGACGCCGCGCACCCAACTGGTCCTCACCGTCACCGACGCCGACGCGTTCCGTCCGAACGAAGACATCGACGTGGTGGCGCCGTTCGAGGCGACCCATTACGGCACAAAGGAAATGACGGTGCGCGATCCCGACGGACGCACCTGGAGCCTGCAGGCGCAGGGCTGAGGGCCCGCCACGCCGAGGCACCGCGCCCGGTAAGCCGGACCGCGCCTCGAGGTTCGCACTCGAGCGGGGCCGTCCGTGCTCAGGTAGACGCACCGGGGCACGGCAGCCCCGCGCGACCGCTGGTGCGCGAATTCGCCACGGCGGATGACCGGTGACTCGCTGCGCCCAGCGACAATCCGACGCCGCTCAGCTCACCGAGTGGTGAGCTGAGGTTCGTCGGCCGCGCGGTATGGCAGCGTCCTCCCGCGCCTGCGCAATCGGAGCGGGACATGCGAACCAGCGCATCGAGCCGCGTTCCGCTGAACAGGCTGTGGTCGAACCGAATCGCCGTGCCGCTCCGCTCACCGAGTGGTGAGCTGAGGTTCGTTGGCCGCGTGCGGTGCGGCGGCGTCCGCCGCCTGGATCGGAGCCGAGTGCACGGCGGCGATCGGTGCCACGTGTTCCATCCGCGGCGCTTGATCGTTGCCCGCGGCGCCGGGCCCATAGTGCTGGGCCATGGCACCGAGCGGTTCCAGCGCGGCGCCATTCGATTCCGGATGCAGCTCGGCGGCCTCCGCGCGCACGACGTGCTCGGTGGCACCCGCCACCGCGTCACGATCGGCGGCCTCCGCGCGCACGACGTGCTCGGTGACCCCAGCCATCACGTCACGATCGTCGGGCTGGGGGTTCGCCTCGGCGGCCTGGAAACGCGGGTCGTGCTCGACGACCGTGCCGTCAGCCGTCGGCGCGGGACCCGTCCGATGCGCCTCGCCGCGCGCGTCATGCCCGTCGGCAACCTCCGCGACTGCGGGTGCACTCGGCTGGGGCGCGGCCGGAGGCTGCACCGGCTGCTCGCCCGGCTCGGGCTGCTTGACCGACCGGATCCGGTTGAGCGTCTGTCGCACCGCCGCAGCAAGACGCGCGTCGAGGACGGCCTCGTCCGGACTGGCTTCCACGGGCGCTTCGGGACCGCCGGCAGCAACCCGTTCGACCGCGGGCAGCGGCGTCGTAGCGAACCACAGCTCGGTAAGTTCGGGCGCGGGAACAGGGGGCGCGGCGACTTCGGCCGCAGGGGCGGGCCGCTCCGACGCGGCGTGCTGTTCGGTCTGCGGTCCGGCCGCACCCTCCGCGCCGGGCGCGGGCGCTTCGGCGCTCGCGGGTTCGCTCTCGCGGCGAGCGGTCGCCGTCGGCTCCATGAGGATGCTCGGCAGAATCTGGTTCCCCGCGCCACCGACCTGGGTGAGCGCCGCCAGCCGTTCCTGGAGATCCTCATGGTCGGGCACGGCGGCGGTCGCTTGCTCGATCGCGCGCCCGTAGCGCTCGGCGACGAGCCGGTGGGTGACGAGCGCGACGCCGATCATGATCGGCGCGATCGCGTGGATGCCGATGCCTGCCATGTCGCCCGACCGGAAGTACGGGAACGTGTTCAACGCGATACTCGCCGTCAGCAAGACGCCCTCGACGGTGTAGACCTGCCACAACCGATCGATCACGCCCCATTCGGCGGTGTCACCCGTGGACAGCATCAGCGCGACCAGCACCGCGCTGATCAGCGCCTCCAAGCCGTAGGACAGCCAGAACATCGGATTGGTCGCGCCTCCGGTCGGCGCGATGTTCTGCTGCACCGTGACCGCGGAGAACAGCATCGAGAACGCTACGACTCCGGCCAGCAGGCCCAGCACCCGCGGCTTGCGCTGATGCAAGCGAGCGACTTTCGCGTGCGGGCTGCTGCTGTGGCGCTGCTCACCGATCGCCTGCGCGGCGCGCAGCAGGTCGGCGGCTTCCCGTTCGGCCAGTTCGGCGGCCGTGCGACGCACCCGCTCCGCGGCGTCGGCGGCCGCCTGGATGCGCGCGCGTTTCTCGTGGCGTTCATAGTCACGCACGAGCTCGGCCAACTCGCGGGAGGCGGCGAGCTCACGCTCCGATAGTGCTTCGAGCAGCGCCGGATCGTCCTGGTGGGCCAACCGCTCGTGCGCGATCTGCACCCGGTCCGGCAGCGCGCCTGCCACCAGATCATCCACCGGCGGCGCCCCGGCGGGCGCGTTGGTCGTGAAACGACGGAACATCAGCAAAGAACCTTTCCGACGGTCGAGTGTTCCAGACGCAACGCGCCATAGCTGCTTCGGCCGCGCCGAACCGGACGACCGACTCGGCCGAGAACGAAAAGATAACTCGTCATCGAAATCCGTTCGACCCGACGAGCAATCATGGCTGCTCGGGGGCAGCGGGACGAATCACCCGAGACAGAACCCTGGCCGCCGTGCGGACAGTCGTTTCCGACCGGCACTCAGTAGCCTTCCGGCGAACCGTTCGGCGCCGCTTGCTGCACCGTCGCCCGCAGGTCGTGGCCGGAGACGCCGTGCCGTCCAGGCGGATGTTCGAACCGGCGGCGCCCGTCGGGAATGCAAGCGGCGGTCCCGTCACCCGGCAGGGAAAGGCACTCGGAGACGGCCGGGTAAGTCCCCTGGACGCGGTCTCCGGCGGAAGCGTCAGATCCTCGCGCGGCGGGCGCCGCGGCGCCGCGGACGCAGCTGATACAGGCGATACCAGGCCAGCGCCAGGAATATCGCTCCCAAACCGGCGACGACGCCCATATCGAGCAGCCAGGTGCCGATGGTGTGCTTCCACAGCGGGTCGGGCCCGCCGTCATGCGGCGCGAGAGTGTCGAGGTCGAGAGTCGCGGCTCCCGCGCCGAACCCCCAGCGGGCCGGTGCTATGTATGCCAGCTGCTCCAGAACGGGAGTGCCCGGCAGCCGTACCAGCCCGCCCGTGAGCACCAGTTGCGCCATGGACAGCACGATCAGCAGCGGCAGCGTCTTCTCCGACGTGTTCACGGTGACCGACACCAGCAGCCCCAGTGCCAGCGACGCGATGCCGAGCAGCGCCATCGCCACGATCAGCTCCAACTCGACCGAGGTGAACAGCCCTTTGGGCGGCATACTCACGCCGATGGTGCCGATCAACACCAACACCGCCGCCTGCAGTGTGGTGATCACGCCCAGCACCAGCAGTTTCGACATCAGGTAGACCCCCGCCGACAACCCTGCCGCGCGTTCTCTGCGATAGATCGTCTGTTCCTTGACGATCTCGCGGATCGAGTTGCCGGTGCCGACGAAGCACGCGGCGAAGGCCAGGACCATGAGCTTGGTCGGGGCATCGACGTTCGTGCCCGGCGGCCCGGTGAATCCCGCGCCCGAAGGCACCGCGGCGATCAAGCCGCCCAGCAGCAGCGGCAGCACGCCGAGCAACGCCAGATAGCTCCGGTCCGACGCGATCACCGCCAGGTAGCGCCGGCACAGCGTGCTGAGCTGGCTGAGTTCGGACTGCGGCGCAGGCGGTGGCGCCGGGGTGTGCACTTGCGCCGGGCCGACGTCATCGGTGAGACCGACCGCCACGTAGCGCTCGAAGCGTGGCGACGCCTCGAACTCACCGGCCCAGTCCCGGTCGTGCTCGCGATCGAACGCCTGGAACACCTCGGCCCAGTTCCCCGCGGCGAACTGCTGCAATCCTTCCGCTGGCGGCCCGTAGTAGGCCAGCCTGCCACCGGGCACCAGGACCAGCAGACGGTCGCAGGCGTCGAGATTCGCCACGCTGTGGGTGACGACGATGACCGTCCTCCCGTCGTGCGCCAGCTCGGACAGCATCTCCATGACCGTCTTGTCCAGGCCGGGGTCCAGGCCGGAAGTCGGCTCGTCGAGGAACAGCAGCGACGGTTTGGTCAGCAACTCCAGCGCGACGCTCACGCGTTTGCGCTGGCCACCCGAGAGCTGGTCGATGCGGGTATCGGCATGCCGCGCGAGACCCAGTTCCTCGAGCACCTCGTCGACCCGCTGTTCGCGCTCCTCGGGGCGCGTGTCGCCGGGGAAGCGCAGCTCGGCCGCGTAGAGCAGGGCGCGGCGGGTGGGAAGCTGGTTGTGCAGGATGTCCTCCTGCGGGACCAACCCGATGCGGTGGCGCAGCTCGTCGTAATTCGCGTACAGGTCGCGGCCGTCGTAGCGGACCGTCCCCTCCGTGGCGGGCCGCAATCCCGTCACCGCGCCGAGCAGCGTCGACTTACCCGCGCCGCTCGGTCCGATGACGCCGACGAGCGAGCGCTCCGGGATGGGGAAGCCCACACCGTCGAGCAGCACTTTGCCCTCCGGTGTCCGCACGGTGAGGTTCTGCACCGAGACCGATACGTCACCGGTGTCGACGAACTCGCGCAGTTCGTCGCCGACCAGCCGGAAGGTCGTATGCCCCATCCCGATCAAGTCGTTCTCGGACAGATCGGCGGCATCGACACGGGCACCGTTGACGTAGGTGCCGTTGTGGCTGTCGAGGTCGACGATCCGGTATCTGCCCGCGCCGATCGTCCGCAACTCGGCGTGCCGGCGGGAGACCATCAGATCGTGCGCGACGATGTCGTTGTCGGCGGAGCGTCCGATCCGCAGCGTCGGCGACGTTATCCGGACCACCGCGCTGGGGTGGTGCGCCGGGGGCGCGGAGCGCGACACCCGCCGCGACAGGCGCGGGTCGAACTTCGTAACCGTGGCTTCGTCGTCGAGGTCGTAGCCGGGATTCGGCACGATCATCGTGTCGCCGCCGGCATCGCCATCGGGCTCTTGGCCGGGTGGCGTCTCCACCGAACAGGCCAATTTCTCGCCGTCGACGGCGTGCCCGAGCTGGAACGTTTCGTCGTGATCGATCACCATTCGATCGACGCGGTGACCGTCGAAGAATGTGCCGTTGAGACTGTGCGCGTCCTCAATTTTCCAACCGTCCGCGCCACGCTCCAGAACGGCGTGCAAGGAGGAGACCCGCGGATCCGAGACGACGATATCGGCCGCCGGATCGCGACCGACGTTATATGCGCCCCCGGCGCGGAGCCGATAGACGCGTTCTCGCGTCTGCACCACGAGAACCGGCTCGGGGACTTCGGTGGAGGAAGAACCATCCGCCATAAAGGGAGTATACGACCGCGCGGCACGGTCACCGCAATAGTCGCGCGCACCTCGATCTTCCGCGCTGCGCGCCCTACCATCCCGAAAATGCCGCGTGACCAGCGCGAACAGGTGCGGGCGACAGAAGGCTGACCAGGCATTCCCCAGCGGCCCGCCTTGTCGTACGCAGAAAAGTGCCGAATCCGGGATTTGGATACGGAGCTTGCCGATGCGACCACCGAACCGGTGTACGCGAGGTCTCACCCCGTCTGGTTCTGATATTCCGTGTTCGATGCCGAGGTAGCGGTCCGCCGATCGGAGATTCAACATGCCGAATTCGACGATATTCCAATTGATTCACAAGACGCTCCCGCAATGCTCGACTGCCGCAATACGATTCGTTCCACAACGAAATGAATGTTTTCGACGGGCAGTAGACGACTGGGCGAGCGCGCTCGCGCGCCACGGTGCGGCAGAGCGTCGTCGCACCATGCCTGTCGCAGCGATTCAGGCGACATGCCGTGGAAACAAACGGGAGCTATTGCGTGTTGTGCCCGATGCCGCTACTGTTGGTGCGGTCTTCATCTTGTGGATGTAGGTGACACTTCCCTCCCGCAAGAGTCCACATTCGCCACGGCGATCTCGTAACCACAGCATGTGCGCACCGGATGGCTCCAGCACACCTCTGCGCATGCACCGAGCGCCATTCCCAGCAGGCGGCATTCCACGGCGACCCGCCACATCCATAACTTTCCCAGGAGAAACCCCATGCAGCGCAACACGAATCACACCGAAGACAACCCAACCAGGGCGAACCGCACAACGCCGGTCACCGGCATCCTCGACATCAACCACAACCACGCCACACTGCACGTCGACGGATATCTGCCCGGCCCGCACGACGCTCATGTGCCGACGCGACTGGTCCGCGAGTACGGCCTGCGTCGCGGCGATACCGTCACCGGCGTAGTCGGACCCAAACGTGAGGGCGCCGAACTCGCACCGCTGGTCCGAGTCGACCAGATCAACGGCCTGCCACCGCGCAATGCCGAGGCGCGACCGCACTTCGCCGACTTGGTTCCCATCTATCCGCAGGACCGGCTACGGCTGGAGACCGAGCCGCACGAACTCACCACGCGCGTCACCGATCTGGTCATGCCGATCGGCAAAGGCCAGCGCGCCTTGGTCGTCGCACCGCCCAAGGCGGGTAAAACCTCCGTGCTGCAATCCATTGCGCACGCCATCGCCAAGAACCATCCCGAATGCCAGCTCATGCTGGTACTGGTCGGGGAACGCCCGGAAGAGGTGACCGATCTGTCCCGCGCGGTGCCTGCCGAGGTCGCCGCCGCGACGTTCGACCAGCCCGCCCACGAGCACATCGCGCTCGCCGAACTGGCCATCGAGCACGCCAAACGCCTCGTCGAAATGGGCCATGACGTCGTTGTTCTGCTGGACTCGCTGACCCGGCTCGCCCGCGCCTACAACCTGGCCGCCGCCGGGTCCGGCCGCATCCTCTCCGGTGGTGTCGACGCCGGGGCGCTCGCGCCACCGAAGAAATTCCTCGGCGCCGCCCGCAATATCGAGCACGGCGGCTCACTCACGATCATCGCCACCGCCCTGGTCGAGACCGGCTCACTCGCCGACACCGTGATCTTCGAGGAATACAAGGGCACCGGAAACGCCGAACTGAAGCTCGATCGGCACCTGGCCGACCGGCGCCTGTTCCCCGCGATCGACATCGACCGCTCGAGCACGCGCAAGGAGGAATTGCTGCTCACCGCCGACGAGCTCACCGCCACGCGATCCCTGCGCAAGACCCTCGCGGGCCGCGACCCGCAGCAAGCGCTCGAACTGCTGTTGACCGGTCTCCGGCAGACCGGAACGAACCCGGAATTCCTGACCCAGATCCGCAACGCGGGCTGAGAACGACGGCCGAGTTACCGTCCGCGCTCGGCCGAGCTGCCGCCAGTGCTCGATGACCTTCCGCACGATCGAGAGGGGCGGCGAATTGCTGTGGATCGTCTCGGAAGAGCTGAGACTCGGCCCGGCGCAGTCATCACTCCTGCGCCTGATCGAGCATGGTGAGGTAGGCGTCGAGCTGGGCCGCACCGGCGAGAAGGTTGCGGCTGCGCGCGGTCAACCGAGACTGCCAGGAGTCCAGAAAAGCGCGCAACGGGTCCGCGCCGCCCGCCTCGCGCAGTGCCTCGATGAATCGCGCGACCTGGGAGAGCCGGTAGCCGCCTCGGCGCAACTGACGTGCGATCTCGGCATCGCGAACGCAGTCCGGTCCGTATTGGCGGTAACCCGTCGCCCGATCGCGTTCGGGGCGCAGGATCCGATGGGTCTCCCACGTGCGCAAGGTCGCCGGGTGCACGCGGATGCGGCGCGCGAGTTCGCCCACGGTCAGCGGCCGACCCTGGAGAGGAGCCGGTGTCGCGGTGGACAGGCTGCCCAGCGCCTGCGCGACCTCGGTGCGGGTGTCACGTTCGGCGAGCAATGCGACGTGCGCGGCGTCGATCAGCCGGTAGACCGACTCGGTGTCGCCGCGGTTGGCCGCGCGCATGATTTCCATCGCCTGCTGGTGCCCGTGTCCGCCGCGCAACGCGAGAAAGGCCCGTAAGGCCTGGGCGTGCAGAAGCGTATAGCGCCGGTAGCCGGTCTCGCTGCGTTCGGTCGGCGGAAGGATGCCCGCGTCGTCGTAATTGCGGATCGCCTGTGCCGACAGCCCGTGTTCCCGGGCGAGGTCGATGGGACGCAGCTTGCACCTCCGATTGAGGATCTATCTCTTGCACGTATTGGCCGAGCCAACCACCCGCCGCAGCCTGTTCCCGGCACCGGCCATACGCGCCGTGCTACCGCCGATCGGCGATCTCCCAGGCCACATCCCGGCTTATCCCGGCCGACTCGAACGGCGACGCGGTGTCCTCATCGCCGACACAGCGACTGCACATCGCAGCGTGCAGCCCGTGACGCCTGCTCTCCGGTGACCTGACGACCGCGAGATACCTCGCGAACGCCAGCAGGACAGCCACCGTCGAGTGCTCACCAAGGGGTGTGGTCGGCGAGATAGTGTGCGGCGAGGATGTCACCGAGACGGATGGTCTGATCGATGAGACCGGGAATATCGATCGCGACTGCGCCCGCCCGCCACGCGCTCGTCAGTTCCACGAACCCGCCGACAGCCATCAATGCCGTGCGATGGAACTCCTCGCGGTCGACACCGGCGCGCAGATACGGCTCGAGGCCCGTCGCCAGCAAGTCGGCAGCGAGTAGTACCAGGTCGTGGCGGCGACGTTCGAGTATCGCGCTGCCTGCGTGATCACCGAACAGAACCTGGCTGCGCCGAGGATCCTCGGCGAAGCGCAGCACCACCGCCTCGACCGCGCGATGCAGTATCTCCAGCGGCGGTGAATCGCGGCGGTCGCCGATCGCGGCGGTCAGGGTGTCGGTCGTCTCGTCCCGCACGTGGTCCCAGGCCGCGGCGAGCAATTCCTCCCGATCGGCGAAACTTTCGCGGAAGTACCGATCGTTCAAGCCCGCCCGCGCGCAAACGCTGCGCAGGCTGACCGCCGCCCAGCCACTGTCGGCCCAGATATCGATCGCGGCGTCGATCAGCCGTTCCCGGCGCGCGGCGCGCCGCGCCTCGACGGTCCGGCCGCCCCAGGTCGATGCGCTGGTCATGACTCCATCTTGACAAGCCCGCGCGCGGTGCGCGTCAATTGGTGACAGATCGTCACCAATTGATGGCGAGCCGGATCTCGCGAACCTTCGCAGCGCCGCGAAAGGACACCACATGAACGCAGCACTCCGCCGCAGGTTCGAGCAGTACGCCGCCGACCTGGCGGATCGCTATCCAGCCCGGACGACAGCGCTCGCCGAGCCCCCGCCGGGGAGCGGCCTGCTCGCGGTGCTGGGAGATCCGGGGGCGCCGTTGATCGGACATTCACTGCGCGTCTATAACGACCCACTCCTGTGGGCGCGCAACGCATTCGAGAAGTACGGCGAGGTGTCCTGGACGAGCATCTACGGCCGTCGCGCGGTCAGTGTGCTCGGCCCCGCCGCGCTGGAGGTGGTCTGGAGCAACAAGGACAAGGTCTTCTCCAGCGAGAAGGGCTGGGAGTACTGGATCGGGCCGTTCTTCCGGCGCGGGATCATGCTGCTCGATTTCGATGAGCACCTGCATCACCGGCGCATCATGCAGCAGGCGTTCACGCGACCGCGGCTGATCAGTTACCTCGACCTGATGCGACCGGGAATCGAGCGGGAACTCGACTCTTGGCGCCCCGGGTCTGCATTCCGCTTGTACGACAACGTGAAACAGATGCTGCTGCACCTCGCGACCGAGGTCTTCGTCGGCGCGAAGCTCGGGCCGGAGGCGCAGCGGTTGGAGCACGCGTTCGAGCGCACCGTGGTCGGCGGGCAGGCCCTGATCCGGACCTCGGCGCCAGGCGGCAAATGGTCACGCGGTCTGCACGGCCGGAAAGTGCTGGAACAGTACTTCCGCGCCCAGCTGCCGACCAAACGAGCGCGCGAAGGCTCCGATCTGTTCAGCGTGCTGTGCCACGCCACCAGCGACACCGGCGAGACCTTCACCGACGACGACGTGGTCAACCACATGATCTTCGTCCTGATGGCGGCCCACGACACCAGCGCCGTCGCACTGTCCATGCTCACCTATCTGCTCGGCAAGAATCCGCACTGGCAGCAGCGGCTGCGCACGGAGGCGATCGCGCTGGGCAAGGATCACCTCGACTACGAAGACCTGGACCGGCTGCCGTCGCTGGACCTGGCGTTCAAGGAAACGTTGCGCATGTACGCGCCCGCGGGCGTGCTGATGCGCCGCACGCTCGCGGACACCGAAATCCTGGGCCGCTACATTCCGGCCGACACCGACATCATCATCGGCGCATACCCCTCCATGCGGCTGGCCCGCTGGTGGCCCCGCCCGGACGAATTCGATCCGGAACGCTTCGCCGAGCACCGGCGCGAGGACCGAATTCACCGGTACGCCTGGTCGCCCTTCGGCGGCGGCGCGCACAAGTGCATCGGCCTGCACTTCGGAGGCATGACCGTGAAGTCGATCATGCACCGAATGCTGCTGCGGTACGAATGGACCGTCCCCGCCGACTACCAGGTACCGCTCACCTGGGGCACCGGCCCCACCCCCGACGACGGCCTGCCGATCGACCTGCGCCATCGGCACGCACATATCTCGAAATTCTCGGCAGCGGTTCACCCGGTCCCGAGCTGCGAGACCGGGTGGGAGTAGGTGTCGAGGCCGCGGGCCTGGCCAGCCTGCCGGCGCCGACAAACAACACCGTGCCGCTTCTCCAAGCCATCCGCCCTGCCTGTGGTGCACGGCGAGAATGACCGCCCGGACTGTCGTCGTCCGAGGCCGGCCTACGGGAAAGACTCGGCGGGAGCGATTCTCGCCACGACCGATAATCCTCCGACTGGCGTGAATTCCGATGAGCGACTCTCGGCACCTCGCCCTACAACTGATCGAGATCGCCAAGGGTTCGGGCGGCTTCCAGCGCCGCAACGGCCACATATCGCTGTCGTTGCACCCATGCGCTTCCTCGCCCACTTCGCTGATGGCGAAGCTCAGTGTTCAACGTCACATGTCCTGAGCTCTGCCCCTCGGAATCAGGCCGTGTAAGGAGGAACAGCTGGTACTCGTTGCCCTCCCAGCCAAGCTCCCTGGCACCCTTGATGATCTCCGCTATTCGCCTGTCTTCGTCATTGTGCGAGGACCTTCGTCGGCCGATCTCCTCAGGTGTCCAGTCGATGTGGTCGATTCGTGCGAGCACCTTTGGCACCTCGCACTGCACCGCACCATCGGCGTAGAACGCGACGTGGCTGACCTGGCGAAAGTATCTGCCAGGTTGGCAAACATACGCGCCGTGCGTCTGATAGAACGGCCACGCCAGGCGCGCAGGCACGACCACGGCGATGGATTCGGCCGCCTCGGGGCGGCCATCCAGCAGATCTGGCACCCGACAGAGGCCTGTGACCCATCGCTCCAGATCAGCGTCGATCCACCTGAGTAGATCCATCGCTTGCTCGAATCGCTCTTCGAGTGGGAGATCGAAGATGGCTTGATGGTGAGCGATGCGGTTGCGCAACGTCTTCAGCGCGAGCACGTTTTTGTGCACAGCATCCCGCTTGAATCCCGTCTTCTCCCTGTTCGGGAACGCATAGACGAGGTGCTTCCGGAACAGCTGTTCGTACTTTGGCCCGAAAACGCCTTCCCAAAGGCCAAATGTGATCGATGCCAGATACTTGTCGCGCGAGGCCCCGTCGGCCTTGGGGCCCAAATGTCTGCGCGCAGTCCGGTAGAACTCCAGGTCGTGGTCAGCCAGGAACGCCGGATTCGCGAACCACCATCCCTGCCGATGATCCACCCGAGCCGACTCCGGAGTCTCGAGTGGCCGAAGCACCACATCGATCGCGTTACGCAGGGCAACCTCGACATGAGATATCAGCTCGAAGAAGGCCGCGGAGATCGATACGTTCCACTCGTACAGTTCGCGCGCTGCCACAGGATGACGGTTCCCAGCCACCAGGTACTCATCGAATCGACGTTGCGTGATCCATGCGGTCGGATCAGTCAATGACTCCCCCACGATCCAAATTGTCTCGAAGCGCTATACTCGTAGCAGCGCCTCAGATCGGCCTCTGGTCCATTGCAGATTACGCCGCTGAGGCGCTTTGCTGTCCTACAGCTTCTAGTACCCGTGACTGCCGCACCTCGGTTGAACCGGAGCCGGGCTACACGTTGAAGCGGAACTCGACCACGTCGCCGTCGGCCATGACGTAGTCCTTGCCCTCCATGCGGACCTTGCCCGCGGCCTTGGCGGCGGCCATGGAGCCCGCTTCGACGAGGTCGTCGAAGGCGACGACTTCGGCCTTGATGAAGCCGCGTTCGAAGTCGGTGTGGATGACGCCTGCGGCCTTCGGGGCGGTGTCGCCCTGGTGGATGGTCCAGGCGCGGGCTTCTTTCGGGCCTGCGGTGAGGTAGGTCTGCAGGCCGAGGGTGTGGAAGCCGGCGCGGGCCAAGGCGTGCAGGCCGGGTTCGGTCTGGCCGATGGATTCGAGGAGTTCGGTGGCGGATTCCTCGTCGAGTTCGAGCAGTTCGGCTTCCACCTTGGCATCGAGGAAGACGGCGTCGGCGGGGGCGACGGAGGCTTTCAGCTCGGCGACCTTCGCCTCGTCGGTGAGCACGGACTCGTCGGCGTTGAAGACGTAGAGGAAGGGCTTGGTGGTGAGCAGCGAGAGCTCTTTCAGCAGCTCGGTGTCCACCTTGTCGGCCGCGGCGAACAGGGTGGTGCCGTTGTCGAGGATCTCCTGCGCGGCCTTGGCGGCGTCGGCGACCGGCTTGCGGTCCTTCTTGACCTTGGCTTCCTTCTCCAGCCGCACGACCGCCTTCTCCAGGGTCTGCAGGTCGGCGAGGATGAGTTCGGTCTCGATCACCTCGATGTCGGCGCCAGGGTCGACGCGGCCGTCGACGTGCACCACGTCGTCGTCGGCGAACACCCGCACCACCTGGCAGATGGCGTCGGCCTCGCGGATGTTGGCGAGGAATTTGTTGCCCAGGCCCGCACCCTCGGAGGCGCCCTTCACGATGCCGGCGATGTCGACGAACGACACGGTGGCGGGCACGATCCGCTCGGAGGAGAAGATCTCGGCCAGCTTGTTCAGCCTCGGATCGGGCAGCGGGACAACGCCGACGTTCGGCTCGATGGTCGCGAACGGGTAGTTCGCGGCGAGCACGTCATTCTTCGTCAACGCATTGAACAGCGTCGACTTTCCGACGTTCGGCAGACCGACAATTCCCAAGGTGAGACTCACGAGGAACAGAGTCTACGCGGCACCCAAACCCCGCTCCCCCGCGAGTGGCACATGGTGGAGCGGCTACTCGCACTTCGCCGCAGCCATGTGCCACTCGCGGCCGGTCTCAGGGGATGAGGACGACTTTGCCGAGGTTGGCGTGGGCTTCGATGGTGGCGTGGGCGGTGGCGGCGTCTTCGAGGGGGTACGCGGCGTGCACGGCGGGGCGTAGTTGGCCGGAGGCGAAGTACTGCCAGAGTTCTTGGCGCCAGTGGTCGTAGGTGTCCGGCTGGGTTCTCGCGATGCGGGCCATTTGGAAGCCGATGACGGATTTCGCGCCGGCGAGCAGGTCGTAGGCCTGGATGACGCCGCCGCCGGAGCTGTAGGCGACCAAACGGCCGCCGGGGGCCAGCGCGGCGAGGGCGGGGGAAAGCAAGTCGCCGCCGACGGCGTCGAGCACGTAGTCGACGGGGGCGCCCCAGGATTCCTGGCCGTACTCGACTACCTCGTCGGCGCCGAGTTTCTGCACGAACTCCGCCTTCGCCAGATCCGACACCGCGCCGACCACCCGCGCCGCACCGCGCACCCGCGCCAACTGGACCGCGAGGTGGCCGACGCCACTCGCGGCGGCGGTGATCAGGGCGGATTCGCCTTCCCGCGGGTTTGCGGCACTGAGCGCGCCGAGCGCGACCAGGCCGCTACGCACCAGCGCGACCGCGTCGACGGCCGACGCCCCGTCCGGAATCGGCGACGCCATGGCCGCCGAGAGCAGGGCGTAGTCGGCGTAGCCGTGACCGAACACGAGACCGGTCACGCGATAGCCGGGCGTGTATCGATCGACGCCCTCGCCCACCGCGACTACCTCACCCGCGACCTCGCCGCCCAACGCGATCGGTTCGCGCTGCTCGCGCACCTTCCGCACCACCGGCAGGGTCACCCCGACCGCCTCGACGCGAACCAGGAGCTCACCCGGCCCCGGCGTCGGCACTTCGACCGAGACGAGCTCGAGCACCTCGGGACCACCGCTGCGCTCGTACTGCACCCGCCGCATCACACCTCCAGATTTCCGTCAGAAGGCGCAACGGTATCCGGATCGCGGCAGGTGATCACAGTCAACTACACGCTGTAGTGGTACATCTCACCGCTGCTCGGAACCGGCGGAGAGCTTCCGGGTCGGATTCGGTCCAGCCCCACCGGCGCACCAGGACCAACCCGCACCGATCCGCCGAAGAGTTCGTCACCAGAGGAGAGCCGCGGGAACGAGTTCCGTCCAGCCCCAGCGGCGCACAGGGGGACAGAATTCGACACCGTTCGTCCGGCGCGACACTCGCGCAGCCGACGTGACCACTGGTCCGCGCCGGATCGAAGAAAAATCGGCGGACGCGCCGAGACCACGGAGCGCAACCGCGCCGAGTCAAGTTCGGCCCGCTCCGCAGGCAATCGCACTTCAGCCGGAGACATCATCAGCACACGAGCCGAGACCAGAAATCAACGTCCGCGCCAATCCGCGAGCGAGGTCGTCCGGAGCAGGCGCCGCGCCTGCACCGGACTCGTAGTAGCGCAGAAACGCCTGATGGAAGCAGGTGCCGTCGAGCATGGAGGCCGCCGTCAGCACGTCGGCGTCGGCAGCGACGCGGCCGAGGTCGCGCTCGGCACGCAGATACTCGGCGATGTTCGCGATGGCGTGGCCGGGTCCCGCACCATGGCGGCGCATAGAGTCGCGGTGGGCCGCCATCCGCTGCGGCTGCGCCAGCAAGCCCCCGAGCAACGGGAGGGATTGCTGGTAGAAGCTCAATGCATCGCGGGCCATGGCCGTGAGGTTGTCTTCCACGGTGGACTGTCCTGGCTCGGGCCGCGCCGCCGCCGGATCGGGCATCCGATGCCGGAGGACATTCAGAATGATGTCCTCCTTGTCGCTGAAGTGCTTGTACAACGCCGCCTCCGAGTAGCCGGCGACTTTGGCGATCTCCTTCGTCGTGGCGTGGACGACACCGCGGTCGCGCATGATCTCCGCGGCCGCGTCGAGTATTCGATCGCGCGTTCCCATTCCGGCTCCCGGTTGACAGGTTAGTGATTACTCACCATCCTAGGTTAGTAAGTACTCACCAACTTGGAGAAGCTATGCACCTGACTGTTTTCGGGGCGACGGGCAACACCGGCGCGCGCGTCGTCACGCGGGCACTGGCAGCAGGGCACGAAGTCACGGCGGTGACACGTGGTCCGCAATCACTGCCCGACCACCCCGCACTGCGTGTGGTCGTAGCCGACGTCATGAAGCCAGCCGACATCGTCGCGGCGCTGCACGGCGCGGATGCCGTGATCGACACCATCGGTTCGCGGGAAAAGGGCGCCACTTCCGTCTGCGCCGACGCCGCCCGCTCCATCGCGGACGCTATGGCGACCGCCGGGGTGAAGCGGCTGGTCATCGTCAGCAACAGTGCCCGAATCGCCGGACCCGGCGACGACTGGTTCACCCGTTTCCTGGTGAAGCCACTCATCCTGCGCCCGCTGTTGCGCCACAGCCTGGCCGACATGGCCGCAGCCGAGCGCGTGGTCCGCGACTCGGCGCTGGACTGGACGATCGTGCGCGCACCGCAGCTCACCGACAACGCGGCGAAGGGCTCCTACCGCACCGCGGTGGAACGCAACGTGCTGTTCGGCGTCCGCGTCACCCGCGACGACCTGGCCGCCTGTTTGCTCGACTCGGTCACCGACGGATCAGCGATCCGCAAGCACGTGAACGTCGCGAACTGATCGACGCCGCTTCATCTGTCGGTCCCCCGGCGTAGCGTGACCGCATGGAGCCGACCACGGAGGTGATGACGGCGCGTCCGGCGCCCGCGCTCGCGGGGTTCATCGACCGGTACCTCGGTTATCGCATGGCCGGATTCTCGGCGGGGATCCATCGGGGGTTGCCGTCGCGGCACATGACCTTCATCGTCGCGATCGGGCCGACGATCGACGTGGTCGAACAGACCGATCCGCGTCAGTCGCCGCAGAATTACCGGTGCGTGCTGAGCGGCCTGCAAGCGAGCACGGCACTGATCGCGCACGGCGGTTATCAGGAAGGCGTGGCCGTATCGCTCACGCCGCTCGGTTGCCGCATCTTGTTCGGCATGCCCGCGGCGGCACTGTGGGACACGTCGGTCGAGTTCGCCGACGTGGTGGGACCGGTCGGATCGGAGCTGTGGGAGCGATTGCAGTACGCGCCGAGCTGGCCGGAGCGTTTCGGTGTCTGCGATCGGGTGCTCTCGGCGCTGGCCGACCCGGACCGCGCGGTCGGTCCCGAACTCACCCGGGCGTGGCGTGCGGTGGTCGGTTCCGGCGGCGGGATCGCGGTCGGTTCGCTGGCCGATGAGATCGGCTGGACCAGACAGCATCTGACGCGCCGGTTCCATCGCGAGTTCGGCCTCAGCCCCAAGCTGGCGGCCCGGATCACCCGTTTCGAGCGGGCGCGCCGGATGCTCGCCCACACGCCGTCCTACGTCACCATCGCCCAGGTGGCCGCCGCCTGCGGGTATTACGACCAGGCTCATCTGGATCGCGACTTCGCCGATCTCGCCGGGACGAGCCCGACCGCGTGGCTGGCCGAAGAGGTTACATCCGTCCAAGCCCCGGACGAGTCCGCCGGATGACGATGAACGCATGACGAATCCGACAGAAACCAGCACCCGCACCGCCGTCTGGCCCACGCTCACCTTCCGCGATGCCCGCGCGATGGCCACCTTCCTGGTCGAGGCGTTCGGCTTCCGGGAGGCCGCGATCTACCCTCGCGAGGACGATCCGTCGATCATCGAGCACGCGGAACTGCGCTGGCCCCTGGGCGGCGGAGTGATGTTCGGCTCCGCGGGCAAGGACGACAGCCCGTTCAGCACCCGCCCGACCGGCACCGACTCGGTCTACCTCGTCTGCGAGGACCCCGACGCGCTGTTCGCCCGCGCCACTGCCGCAGGCGCCGAAGTCGTCCGTGGCCTGCGCGACGAAGATTACGGCTCACGCGGCTTCACGGTGCGCGACCCGGAAGGCAACCTCTGGAGCTTCGGCACCTATTGGGGCGCTTGATCGCGGCGGCATCCCCTTGCACCGCGCGGCCGCGGCCTGGCGACGACCTTCGCCCGGCCGCGGCACCGCGCCGATGAGACGTCGTTCGCGACCTCGCGCCTGGACGCAACGAACCGAAGCCACCCGCTCACCGCCCACCGAACCCCGACATCGCGATGCCGCGGATGAACGCGCGCTGGGCTATCGCATAGATCAGCAGCAACGGCAGCAGGATGACGATGGCGGCGGCCATCAGGATCGGCCACTGGGTGTGGTACTGGCCTTGCAGGCGGATCAGGCCCAGTGTCGCGGTGGCGACGTCCTCGCGCTGGATCATGACCAGCGGCCAGAGGAAGTCGTTCCACACGGTGATCCAGGTGAGCACGGCGAGCACCATCAGGGCCGGACGGGTGTGCGGCAACAAGACCCGCCAATAGACCTGCCAGGTGGAGCAGCCGTCGAGGATGGCGGCCTCCTCGAGTTCCTCGGGCAGCGTGCGGAAGAACTGCCGCATCAGATAGGTGCCGAACGCGCTGCCGAACAGGCCGGGCACGATCATCGCCCACGGGGTGTCCACCCAGCCGAATGCCCGCATCAGCAGGAACTGCGGGATCACCGTCACGGTCAACGGCACCATCAGCGTCGCGAGATAGGCGAGGAACAGCACATCCCGCCCGCGAAAACGCAAGCGGGCGAAGGCGTAACCGGCCAGCGAGCAGAAGAAGACCTGCCCCGCCGTCACGCACAACGCGTAGACCGTGGTGTTGAGCAGCATCCGCCCCATCGGCAGCAGTTCGAAGACCTTCCCGTAGTTCGACCACTGCGGCCGGTGCGGAAGGAACGTCGCGTCGGCCATCTCGCCGTCCCGCTTCAGCGAGCCGGATACCGCCCACAGGATCGGCAACAGGGCGCACCACGCGATGCCGACCAGCACCGCGTATATCGTGGTCCCGCGCACGACTCGCCGCACGATCGCCCGATCGACCCGACCGGCCGCGACGGACACCCGGTCGCGCCGCACCGGCAGCGCGCGCCGCACCATCTGGTAGGTGTTCACTGTTCCACCTCCGAACGCCGGGCCATCCGCAGTTGCACCAGTGTCAGCAGGAACAGGATCGCGAAGATCACCCAGGCGAGCGCGGAGGCGTACCCGACCTCGTAGAAGCCGAAGGCGTTCTGGAACAGCATGATCCCCAGCAGGTAGGTGCCCGTCTCCGGTCCTCCGTTGCCGCCGGTCAGCGCGTAGGCCTGGTCGAAGGCCTGCACCGAATTGATGATCGTGATGATGAAGACGAACGACAGCGGCCCACGGATCAGCGGCACGGTGATCGCGAAGAAGCGCCGCAGCGCCCCGGCCCCATCGATCTTCGCGGCCTCGTAGAGCGTCTCCGGCACGCCCTGCATGGCGGCGAGCAGGATGACCGTCGCGAACGGCACGCTCTTCCACACGGTGACGATGCTGAGCGAGACCAGCGCCCAGTCCGGGTCGGTCAGCCAGGGCACCGCGTCGATGCCGATCCAGCCGAGCGCGACGTTCAGCAGCCCGTCATCGGTGAACAGGAACCGCCACACCACGGCCATGGCGACCGCCGAGGCGACCAGCGGCAGGAAAGCGATGGTGCGGAATAGGCCGATACCGGCCAGCTTTCGATTCAGCGCGGCGGCGACCGCGAGTCCGATCACCACCGTTGGCACCAAGGTCAGCAGCGTGAATACGGCCGTGTTACGTAATGCGATGAGAAACAGAGGGTCCGACCTGAACAGCCGCCGGTAGTTGTCCACACCGACAAATCGCATGGGGCTGAACAGGTCCCACGAATGAAAACTCAGATAGAGCGAAAAGGCCAACGGGAACAACAAGAAAACCGCGACGGCCGCCACATTCGGCGCGACGAATGCCCAACCGGCCCGTTCCCGCCGCCGCGCCAATCCGGACGCGACTCCCGCTTTGCCCGGTGTTTGCGATTGCCGCGCTCCTGTCATGGCGTCTCCAGCAGCGCGTCGACGTCGGAGGCGAAACGCCCGTCCAAGGACGCGGCGGTGGCGGCGCCGCGAAGCACTCGGTTGGAACCGCGTTCGAGCAGGGCGGAGACCTTTCCCCAAGCCGGGGTGACCGGCAACGGACGGGAATTGGCCGGACCGGAGGTGAACACCTCGAGATTGCGGATCTCGCGGTGCGCGGCGGCGAAACCTGGGGAGTTCATCGCGGACTGCAGCACCGGGACGAACAGCCCGGACGCGGCGATGATCGCCTGCCCCACTGGTCCGGTCGCGAATTTGACGAACTCCCAAGCCTGTTCGACGCGCGGGCTGTCCGCGGCGATGGCCAGCCCGGTACTGCCGACATCGGTGATGGCGCCTGGACCGCCGTGCGGGCCGACCGGCAGCACGGTGACGTCGATCGGGAGATCGGCGTGCCCGGCGAACTCCGAATACAACCAGTGCCCGCCCAGCGCCATTGCCGCCCGGCCGCGCCGGAACAGGTCGGGGGCCGAGACGGAGATCGTGTCGGCGGCCTTCGGCGCCACGCGATGGCGTACGGCGAGGTCGGCGTAGAACTGGAAGCCTTCGGCGAACCGAGGATCGCCCAGATTGGTCCTGGTCGGGTTCACCGAGGGCGAGAACCATTCGGCGCCGTTGTTCATGCCGAAACAGGCCGCTGAGAAGTACGGCACCCAGGCGTCCGCGAAGCCCCATCGGGTCCGAGCCGAGTCGTGCCTGGTCAACGCCTCGGCCGCGGCCAGGAACTCGTCGAACGACCAGGCGTCGCGCCAGCGCGCGGGCGCGGTGATCCCGGCTTCGTCGAACAGTGCCCGGTTGTAGTACAGGAACACTCCTGACCACTGCTCGGGCAGGGCGTACTGCCCGCCCGCGTACGTGAAGGTGTCGTACAGCGCCGGGTAGCTGTCGGCGCGCAGTTCGGCAGCGTATCGCGGATCGCGGGCGAGCAGCGTGTTCAGATCCAGCAGCACGCCGCGCTCGGCCAGCCCCGCGTAGGTCAGTTCCCACGCCATCAGCACGTCCGGGCATTTGCCGCCCGCGCAGTAGGTGAGCATCTGCTGCAGCGGGTCAGGCCCCGACATGATGGTGCGAATCCTGATGTCGGGGCGGCGCTTCCGGAACTCGTCGATGATCTTCAGCCGCACCCGCGCCTCTTCCGGCCTGGCCTGGAAGAAGAAGGTCAGCGCGTCGTCATCGGAGCCGCAGCCGCCGCAGGCCAGCAGCGGCGCGGCCAGCGCCGAGCCGAGCAGCGTCCGGCGACGGAGCCGGGCGACGGGATTCGCACGCAACACAGCCCTCCTCCGGGGCGGATGTGGAGCTCATCGAACCGCATGGCAGCATACGTTCGGCAATCAGGTGGTGACGGCCGACACATGAACAATATTTCACGGTGCTCGTCCGGCGTCCGGAATCGGCACGACGGCGATCGCCGATCGGTTACGTTGTCACGTGTTTGAGCAAGATCCTGCGCGTTTTACAGGAGAGTAGGCAGATGGCGACAATCGAATATCTGCGGACCGATCCCGATCTGCCGCCCGTCGGCGTGGTCGACAAGTCCCCGATCACACCGGCCAAGAAATTGATCTTCGCGGGGATCGCCGTTCTCGGCGCCATAGCGTGGGCGGTGCTCGCCATCTCGCGCGGCGAATCGGTGAACGCGGTGTGGATCGTGATCGCGGCGGTGTGCACCTACACCATCGCGTATCGGTTCTACGCCAGGTTCATCGAACGCAAAATCGTCAAACCGCGCGACGACCTGGCCACGCCCGCCGAAATCCTGGAGAACGGCAAGGACTACATGCCGATGGACCGGCGGGTGCTCTACGGGCACCACTTCGCCGCCATCGCGGGCGCGGGTCCGCTGGTCGGTCCGGTGCTGGCCGCGCAGATGGGCTACCTGCCGGGGACCATCTGGATCGTGGTCGGCGTGGCGCTGGCCGGCGCCGTGCAGGACTACCTGGTGCTGTGGGTCTCGATGAAGCGGCGCGGGCGCAGCCTGGGTCAGATGGCCCGCGACGAGCTGGGCGTGATCGGCGGCTGGTCGGCCATCGTCGGCGTGCTGGTGATCATGATGATCCTGCTCGCGGTGCTCGCGCTGGTGGTCGTCAACGCGCTCGCGCACAGCCCGTGGGGCGTCTTCTCGATCGGCATGACCATTCCGATCGCCCTGTTCATGGGTGTGTACCTGCGGTTCCTGCGGCCGGGCAAGGTCGGCGAGGTCTCCGTGATCGGGTTCGCCCTGCTGCTGCTGTCCATCGTGGGCGGCGGCTGGGTGTCGGAAACCGAGTGGGGCGCGGACTGGTTCACGCTCTCGCCGGTGACCATCTCCTGGCTGCTGATCGCCTACGGTTTCGTCGCCTCGGTGCTTCCGGTGTGGCTGCTGCTGGCCCCGCGCGACTACCTGTCGACGTTCATGAAGGTCGGCACGATCGTGCTGCTCGCGGTCGGCATCCTGGTCACGCTGCCGGTGCTGCACGCGCCCGCCGTCTCGTCTTTCGCCTCCAGCGGCACGGGGCCGGCCTTCGCGGGTTCGCTGTTCCCGTTCCTGTTCATCACCATCGCTTGCGGCGCGCTGAGCGGCTTCCACGCGCTGGTCTCCTCCGGCACCACCCCGAAGTTGCTGGAGAAGGAATCCCACGCGCGGATGATCGGCTACGGCGGCATGCTGATGGAGTCGTTCGTCGCGGTCATGGCGATCATCACCGCCTCGATCATCGACCAGCACCTGTACTTCGCGATGAACGCGCCGCTCGGTCTCACCGGCGGCACCGCGGAGAAGGCCGCGGCCTACACCAACGGCCTCGGACTCAGCGGTCCTGCGATCACCCCGGCGGAACTGAGCCAGGCCGCGAGCGATGTGGGCGAGTCATCGATCATCTCCCGCACGGGCGGCGCGCCGACGCTGGCGATCGGCATCTCCGAGGTGTTCCACCAGTTCCTGGGCGGCGCGAGCATGAAGTCGTTCTGGTACCACTTCGCGATCATGTTCGAGGCGCTGTTCATCCTCACCACGATCGACGCGGGCACCCGGGTGGCGCGGTTCATGCTCTCCGACGCGCTGGGCAACTTCGGCGGTGCGGCGCGGAAGTTCCGTGATCCGTCCTGGCGGGTTGGCGCGTGGCTGTGCTCGGCCGTCGTGGTCGGCGCGTGGGGCTCGATCCTGCTGATGGGCGTCACCGATCCGCTGGGCGGCATCAACACGCTGTTCCCGCTGTTCGGCATCGCCAACCAGCTGCTCGCGGCCATCGCGTTGACCGTGGTGCTGGTGATCGTGGTGAAGAAGGGCCTCGCGAAATGGGCTTGGATTCCGGCGATCCCGCTGGTCTGGGATCTGCTGGTGACCATGACCGCCTCCTGGCAGAAGATCTTCTCCGCCGACCCGAAGCTGGGCTACTGGAAGCAGCACAGCATCTGCCAGGCCGCGCAGGACGCCGGGAAACTGTGCCTGACGGCGAAGACCCAGGACGACATGAACGCGATCGTGCGTAACACTTTCATCCAGGGCACGCTGTCGATCGTGTTCGCGGTGCTGGTGCTGATCGTGGCGGTGGTCGGCGCGCTGGTGGCCTTCCGCGCCTGGCGCTCCGGGGAGACGACGACCACCGAGACTCCGGAGGAGCCGTCGAAGATCTTCGCGCCCAGCGGGTTCGTCGCCACCGCCGCGGAGAAGGAAGTCCAGAAGCAGTGGGACGAGTTGATCGCGGCCGGGAAGGTGCGTCCCTCCGGCGCGGCCCACGTCCACGCGCAATGAGCGACTCCGCGCAGCCGGGTGCCGATCGGTCCGCGCGACCGGTCGGCGCGCGACTGCGCGCCGTGGCCCGCGCCTGCGGCGGCGGTGTCCGCGCGGGCCTCTGGTGGTTCAACTCGATCCTGGGCGGACAGGACTACCAGCGCTACGTCGAGCACCTGCGGCGCAGGCATCCCGGCCGCGCCATCCCGACCGAGCGGGAGTACTGGCGGCAGCGGCATGCCGAGGCGGATCGCAATCCGGCCAACCGGTGCTGCTGAGCGAAAGAATTCTCGGCGCGCGTCGCCGCAGGCCGATTTGGTAGTTGCCACAGCCGCTGCCCGGGCAGCGGCTGTGCGATGTCATACCCGTCGTGCGAGGTCGCGACCACCACCAGCAGTGGTGGCCGATTCCCGCTAGCGCGGGTTCGCCGCAGCTGCCATTGTGGTGGGCGTGACGATCACGGCATTGGATTTCGAACGTTGCTACCGGGCGGTGTCGACCCGGGACTCCCGATTCGACGGGCAATTCTTCACCGCGGTGCGAACCACCGGAATCTATTGCCGCCCTTCGTGTCCGGCGATCACGCCGAAGCGTGCCAACGTGTCGTTCCTGCCGACCGCCGCCGCGGCGCAGCAGGCGGGCTACCGCGCCTGCCGCCGCTGCCTGCCCGACGCCGCGCCCGGCTCGCCGCTGTGGAACACGAGGGCGGATCTGGCCGCGCGGGCGATGCGGCTGATCGGTGACGGCGTGGTCGAGCGGGCCGGGGTGCCGGGGTTGGCCGCCACCCTGGGCTACTCCCAGCGCCAGCTCACCCGGGTGCTGACCACCGAACTGGGCGCTGGACCGCTGGCGCTGGCCAGGGCGCATCGGGCGCACACGGCGCGGCTGCTGATCCAGACCACCGCGATGCCCATGTCCGATATCGCGTTCGCGGCCGGTTTCGCCTCGATCCGCCAGTTCAACGACACGGTGCGTGAGGTGTTCGCGGTCAGCCCCACCACCATGCGCCTCGAAGCGCAGCGCGCGAAGACCGGCGCGCCCGCGCGTTCGGCGCCGCTCGGCAGCGGATCGCTCACGCTGCGGCTGCCCTACCGGGAGCCGCTCGACCGGGCCTGGCTGGAATGGTTCCTGTCCGCGCATGTAGTGGCGGGCATGGAGCTGTGGGAGGACCGCACCTACACCAGGAACTTGCGCACTCCGCACGGGCACGCCACCGCCCGGCTCAGCTTCCAGCGCGACCATGTGCGGGCGGAACTGTCCCTGCACGACATGCGCGACCTCGCGCCGACGGTGACCAGGCTGCGGCACCTGCTCGACCTGGATGCCGACCCCGTCGGGATCGATGAAGCGCTCGGCGTCGGGTCCGCGGCGTCCGGCTCCGTGCTACGGCCGCCGGAACAGGCCGCCGAGTATCTGCCCGACGCGGGAGCGGGGTCGCCGGCCGAGCCCGAAGCGGTGCCCGAGCTGGAGCCGCTCGACGCGGATCGCCCGTCGTTCACCCCCGGTATCCGCGTGCCCGGGTCCGTGGACGGCGCCGAACTGCTGCTGCGCACCATGATCGGGCAGCAGATCTCGGTGTCGGCCGCGGCCACGCACACCGCTCGGCTGGTCGAGGCGCTAGGGGAACGGGTGGACGGACCGATCCCGCTGCTGTTCCCCTCCCCGGAGGTGATCGCCGAGCGTGGCGCCGAGGTCTTGACCGGACCGGCGCGGCGCATCCGTTCCATCATCGCGGCGGCCGAGGCGCTCGCCTCCGGCGAGCTGGCGCTGCACCAGGGGCGCACCGCCGCCGATCTGCGCCGCGATCTGCTCGCGCTGGACGGCGTCGGGCCGTGGACGGCCGACTACGTCACCATGCGCCTGCTCGCCGATCCGGACGTCCTGCTCAGCACGGATCTGGTCGTCCGCCGCGGCGCGAGCCTGCTCGGCATCGATCCGGCCGATACCGCGCGCTGGGCTCCGTGGCGGTCATACCTGTCCATGCACTTGTGGAAAGCGGCGCTGACCAGCCGCATCACCCCTTCCGACAGCCCAGCGCTCACTACCACGAAAGGCAGTGTCCAATCATGAACGCCAGCATCGCCGTCCGCACCGACGTCGGCGGCACCCGGACCGCCACAGCGGATTTCGCCGTCAGCGAGACACCGCTCGGCCCGTTCACCACCCTCGTCGACTCCGACGGCGCGGTACTGGCCTCCGGTTGGACATCCGACGCGGAGAACCTGCGCGGTTTGATCCACCCCGCCCTGCGGCCCGGCGGACTGCGACAGCGGGATGCCTTGGGCGAGGTGACCGCCGCCGTCACCGCCTACCACGAAGGCGATCTCACCGCGATCGACCCGATTCCGGTTCGCCAGCACTCCGGTGAATTCCTCCTGCACGCCTGGGAAGTGCTGCGCGCCGTCCCGGCGGGCGGCCCGCTGACCTACACCGAATTCGCCGCCCGCGCCGGCCGCCCCGACGCCACTCGCGCCGCGGCCAACGCCTGCGCCCGCAACGCCGCCGCCCTCTTCGTGCCCTGCCACCGCATCCTCCGCATCGGCGGCGCACTCGGCGGCTTCCGCTGGGGGCTGCCGGTGAAACGGTGGCTGCTCGACCACGAGAGGTGAGCGGAGAAGGCCGCTTGGCGAAACGCGCTCAGGCGATGGTGGCTTGAAGGTGGGAGCCGTCGCGGCCGCGCACGACGTGCAGGCGGCTGGGGATGCGCTGGCGCATCTCGTCCACGTGGCTGACCACGCCGACCACCCGTCCGCCGGTGCGGAGTTCGTCGAGGACGCCCATCACGGCGTCCAGGGTGTCGGCGTCCAGGCCGCCGAATCCTTCGTCGATGAACAGGGTGTCGAGCACCAGACCACCGGATTCGGCGGCGACGGTGTCGGCGAGCCCGAGTGCCAGCGAAAGGGAGGCCATGAAGGTCTCGCCGCCCGACAGCGTCTTGGCCGGGCGGATGGCTCCGGTGTAATCGTCACGGATGTCCAGGCCCAGCCCGCCTCGGCGACCGCGCGGCCCTGCCTTGTCCGAGTGGACGAATTCGTAACGGCCGCCGGACATCCGGCGCAGCCGCAGCGATCCCGCCTGGGCGACTTCTTCCAGGCGAGCGGCCAGGACGTAGGAGTGCAGGGACATGCGGCGGTTGTTCGCACCGCGCCCGGCGACCAGGTCGGCGAGGCCGTCGAGTTCTTCGAACGCTCGTTGCGCCGGTGCGATCCGGTCCACGGCAGCCCAGAGCTGACCGCCCAGCTCCTCGAGCTGGCCTGCTCGCCTGCTCGCCTCGGCATGAGCGGCCACCGCCGTGTTGAGCGCGGTCTGCGCGGCCGTCACCAGCGCGTCGAGCTCGGCCTCATCGCCGGGCTCGCGCTCCGACGCCGCTCGGATCTCCGGTTCGGCCAGCACCGCTTCGGCGGCGGCGCGGGCGCGGTCGGCGGCCACGAGTTCCGCTTCGATCTCGGCCTGCCGCCGGGAGTCGCGCGACGCGGCGTTGACGACTTTCGCGTAGGCGGTCAAGCGTGCGACATCGTCTGCCACCGTGGCGCGAGCGCCGGTGTCGAGCTGCGCCGGTTCCGCCCCGCCGCCGGGAGCCGGAGCGGAGGCGGTCTCGCCGGATTCCGTCGGCTGAGCCGAACCGTCCCTGGACGGAGCCGGACTTTCCCCGGATGAAGCCGAACCTTCCCCGGACCGAGCCGCATTCTCGGTGGCGGCAGACGCGGACCCGAGAACCGACACCGGACCGCCGTACTCACCCTCAGGCACGAAACCCGCTGCGCGCGCCAGATTCTCAACCCGATCGGCGATCAGGGACACCTGTTCACGCGCTGCCATCGCCTCGGCGCGGGCATCGCGCAGCGCGGTCGCCTCGGCGACGAGAGCCACGAGCCTGGCGCGGCGGCGGTCGATGGTCTGGTCGGCGCCTGCGGCGCCGCGCAGCCGGTCGGTGAGTTCGGCGAGACGCTTCTCGGCGGAGGCGGCGGTGGCCGCGACCGCGCTGCGGCGCGCCTCGGATGCGCGCAGCTCGTCGTGCAGGCGCGCCTCGTCGCCGCGCAGGCGTGTGAGTTCGGCTTCCAGCCCGTCGGCGTTGGCGGCCAGCTCCGAGGTGTCCTCGTAGCGGAGGGTCGCGGCGCGCAGAGCCGCGGCGAGTTCGACCCGGTCGGTGTCGCCGCCGCGAGCGACCAGCGCTTCGATCTCGCGCTCCAGGCCGGTGATGCGGGCCAGCGCACGGTCGCGGGTGTCCTCCGCGGCGCGCTCGGCCGCCGCCGCGGTCTCCTCCTCATCCTTGGACACCGCGTCGTCGGTCGGCTGGGCCGGTGCGGGATGCCGCACCGAACCGCAGACCGCGCACGGACTTCCGTCGACCAGCTCGCCTGCCAGTTCGGCGGCCATTCCGCTCAGCCTGCGCTCACGCAGATCAAGCACCAGCTCCTTGGCGTCGAGGTGCGCGGCGCGGGCGGCGTCGAGCTCGACGCGGGCGTGGTCGAGCGCGGTGCGCCGCGCCGCCAGCTCGACCGCGGCCGCGGCGGCGGCCTGCAATCGCTCGGTCTCCGCGGTGATGCCGGGCAGGGCGGCGACCGCTTCGGTGGCCTCGCGCAGCCTGGCCTCGGCCGCGGTGAGCGCGGCGGGCAGTTGGTCGCGTCGCGCGGTGAGTTCGGTGACGCGCCGGGCCAGCGTCGCGTCCTCGGCGCGCAGAGCGTCGAGTTCACCGCCGAGTTCGGTGGCGGTGGCGGCGTCGGCTTGCACTTCGTCCAGTGCGCCGATCTGCGCGCTCCATCGCTGGACCGCGGCGTCGATGTCGGCGTCGTCGCGAATCCGGCTGCCGTCGACCAGTTCCGTTCCGCCGAGTTCGGCGCTGGCCGGTTCCAGCAAGCGGTCCGCCAGCCGCTGCGCCGCCGAGTCCTTTTCGCTGTCGCGCCTGCGCTGGTTCTGCACCGCCGAACGCGCTTCGACGATGGCGGCGGCGACCGGCTCGGCTCGGCGAGCGAGGTCGAGTTCGGCTTGCAATGCCGCGCGTCGATCGGCCCCGGCGGCGTACTCGTCGAGTTGCGCGCGGGCCGCGCTCATGCGGCGGCGCAATTCGTGCAGCCGACGCTGCTGTTCTGCCTGCTCCCGGACCCGCGCCGATTCCGCTTGGCAGCGTTCGACTTCCGCAACGGCGGCGGTCAGATCGGCACGCGCGGTGGCCAGCAGATCCTGCGACCATCCGACGCACTCGGCCGTACCGACCGAATCCGTCACTCCCGCGGCCATGCCCACCTGTGTGATCAGCCGCTTGATACCGTCGGTGCGAGCATCCAGATCCGCTTCGGCGGCGCGGCGTTTGTCGGCGAGCCACTGCTCCGCCGTGCCGAAACGCCTGGTGTCGAAGAGTTTTTCGAGCAGTTTCTCGCGGTCTTCGTTGTCCGCTCGCAGGAAACGGGCGAAATCGCCCTGGGGCAGCAGCACCACCTGGAAGAACTGGTCGGCGCTCATCCCGAGCAGGCGCAGCACCTCCTCGCCGATATCCGGTATCCGGGACAGGTTCTCGCCTCTGCCGTCCAGCCAGGTCAGGGTCGCCTTCGGGTTGATGGTGCGCATACCGGTGCCGTCGCGCTTGGGGCGCTGGAACTCGGGGCTCCTGGTCAGGCGCAGCCGCCGCCCGCCCAAGGTGGCCTCCAGCACCACCTGTGGCGGCGTCTGCTCCGGCGCGTGATCGGAGTGCAGCCGCTTGCTCTCCCCGCGCGCGCCGGGAACCCGGCCGTAGAGCGCGAACGCGATGGCGTCCAGCACCGTGGTCTTGCCCGCGCCGGTCTGGCCGTGCAGCAGGAACAACCCGTCGGCGCCGAGCGCGTCGAAATCGACGACCGTGGTGGCGGCGAACGGGCCGAAAGCGGTCATCTCCAGCTTGTGCAGCCTCATGCCGCCGCGCCCACGCCCGGCCTCGGCGACGTGCTCATGCGGTCAGTTCCTCGGCGGCGGCTACGGCCACCTGCTCCGGTTCCGCCACGGCGGCCGACAGCGCCCGCTCCAGCCAGGCCATCTCGCTCGGGCTCGGTGCGCCGCGGACGTCGGTGAGGAAGCTGTGGGCTACTTCGATGTCGCGGCGGCCGTGCACCCGCTCACGGTAGCGCAGTTCCGGGCTGCCCTCGGGCCGCGCCCATTCGACGTGCACCGCGTACGGGAACCGCTCGCGCAGTTTGCGCATGGCGTCGACCGGGCGCGCGACGTCGGTGAGCACGGCGGACACATAGTGCTGTTCGGCCGCGCCGAATTCCGCGCCGCTCAGCAGTTCGTCCAGCGTGCCGGTCAGCTTGCTCAGGCCCCGGACGGTCGGCAGGTCCCTGCGGCGCACGGCATGCAGGCCGGAAGCGTCCAAGTCGACGATCCATACCGCTTTGCGATGCGCGCTCTCGCCGAACGAGTACGGCAGCGGCGAGCCGGAGTAACGCACCGCGTCCGTGAGAGTCTGGGGTGAGTGCAGGTGACCGAGGGCCACGTAATCGATGCCGTCGAAAGCGACGAGCGGCACCGTCTCCACGCCGCCGACCGAGATGGAGCGCTCCGATCCGGTGGCTTCCCCGCCGACCACGAAGGCGTGCGCCAGCACGACCGTTCGCACCCCCGGCCGCCGCGCGATGTCGGCACGCACCCGGGCCATGGCCGCGTCCAGGATCTCGGCGTGCGAGCGTGCCTGCGGCACTTCCAGTTCGGCGCGGGTGATCTCCGGTTCCAAGTACGGGATGCCGTAGAACGCCACCGGCCCGTGCTCGTCCTCCAGCAGCACGGGCCGGTCGGCGTCGGCCACGGTGGTGCGCAGATGCAGCCCGCCCGCCGCGGCGAAGCTCGCGCCCGCACCCAGCCGGGCGGGCGAATCGTGGTTGCCCGAGGTGGCGACGATCCGGGCACCCGCGGCGCGGATCGCCTCGAATCCCCGGTTGCACACCGCGATCGCGTCGGCGCTGGGGATCGACCGGTCGTATACGTCACCCGGCAGCACCACCACGTCGACCGATTCCTCGGCCACCAACTCCGCGACGGCGGTCAGTGAACGAGCCTGGTCGGCAAGCAGATCGACCCCGTGGAACGTGCGACCGATGTGCCAGTCCGAGGTGTGCAGCATCCGCATGCCGCGAAACCGTAGGGCACGGCACCGACAGACTTCAATCGACCCGCCCGTTGTGCCGGGTTCGCCAGGCCAGGGCCCGGCGTGTCCACCGGCCCGGCGAGTCGGCCGGTCGCCGATCACCGACAGACCGAAACCTCACGCACCTCTTGCCCTCCCGAATCCCACGACGTGGACGACACCGGATGCCAGAACCCGAACAGCTATGCGGAGTCCGCGGCAATGCGCTGGCCGAGCCCCATTTCCGGCACGATGCCGGACAGTTGCCAGATGCGCGTTCTTGTCGGTGTCCTACGGCACTATCAGCGCCATGACCGCACCCGTGCTCGTCGCCCTGCTCTTGGTGTTCGCCGCCGGTTTCGGCCTCGGCTGGCTCGGCCGCGCCGCGCGGGCCGGGCATCGCGCTGCGGCGGCCGAGGCGCGGCTGGCGGCGGTCGCGGACAACGAACGACTGTTGCGGCAGTCGCTCACCGCGGCCAACGAGGATGCCGCGCGGAGGCATTCGCACGCCGTCGGCGCGCTGGTGGAACCGCTGCGCGCGGCGGTCGGGGCGCTCGACGAGCACATCCAGCAGGTCGAGCGGCAACGGCTCTCCGCGTATTCCAGCCTGCGCGAGCAGGTCGCGAGCATGCAGCGCACCTCGCACCAGCTCACCGGGCAGACCGGTCAGCTGGTCGCGGCGCTGCGCGCCCCTCAGGTACGCGGCCGATGGGGCGAGATCCAGCTGGAGCGGGTGGTCGAGCTGGCCGGGATGACCAGGCACTGCGATTTCCGGACCCAGGTGAGCCGCACCGGTCGCGGCGCGGACGACCGCACGGTGCGACCCGATCTGGTGGTGCGCCTGGCGGGCGGCAGGCACATCGTGGTGGACGCGAAGGTGCCGTTCGCCGCCTATCTGGACGCCTGCGGCACCGACGACCCCGACGTGCGCGCCGATCTGCTCGCCAGGCACGCCAAACATCTGCGCGCGCATGTCGACCAGCTGTCGGACAAGGCGTACTGGGCCGCCTTCGACCCGGCGCCGGAATTCGTGGTGTTGTTCGTGCCCGGCGATCCGTTCCTGGACGCCGCCCTGACCACCGACTCCGAGCTGCTGGAGTACTCGTTCGGCCGCGATGTGATCCTCGCTACTCCCACCACCTTGATCGCGTTGCTGCGCACCATCGCCTTCGGCTGGCGGCAGGAGGCGCTGTCCAAGGACATGGCCACCGTCCAGCGTCTCGGCCGCGAGCTGTATCAACGTCTCGGCACCACGGGAAGACACCTGGATCGGCTGGGGGCGCAACTCGGCAGAGCCGTAGAGGCTTTCAACGACACGGTGGCCTCGGTGGAGTCGCGGGTGATGGTCACCGCGCGCAAACTGCACGAGCTGGAGATAGCCGAACAGGGAGTGCCCGAGATCGGACGCGTGGATTCCCGGCCGCGCGCGGTGAGCTTCGCCGACGCGGGCGAGTAACCGGGGAGTATGGCCGTGCCGCCACGCCGCCGGGAGCGGCGGCAACTAGTGTGCATATCGTGGCTGCTTCCGAACGTGTGCGATCCCGGGTGCCCGCGCCGCAACGCTCGATCCTGCCGTCGGTGCCGGGGATCCCGGTCGGCGCGGCGATCCTGATCGCGGTTGCCTGCACGTTTCTGGGATTTCTGATCGATGCCAGCGGCGGCGGCGCCGAGCTGACCGGCACGTTCGCCGCGCTGTACGTCGTGGGCTGTGTCGCGGCCGTCGCCGCCGTTCGCTACCGGGGCTTGTTCAGCACGATGGTGCTGCCGCCGCTGCTGCTGTTCGTCGCCGTGCCGCTGGCCTACCAGCAACTCACCGGCCGTGGCGCCACCTCGATGAAGGACATCCTGCTGAACCTGGCGATTCCGCTGGTGAACCGGTTCCCCACGATGATGCTGGCCACGGTGGTCGTGCTGCTGATCGGTGGCGCACGGATCTATCTGCACCGCAAGGAGGAGGGAGCCGACCAGCCGTCGTCGTCACGCAAGCGCGACAGCTGGGGCAAGTCACCGGGGAAGCAGAGCAAGCCCGGCCGTTCGTCCCGCGGGTCCGCGGAGCCGGCGCGCCGCAAAACCCGCCGCCCGAAGGGCGAGCCCGGCGAGCCGGAATCGGCCGACGCGGACCAGCCCGCCGCCCGGCCGGCCCGCCGACCGGCGGCGCAGGTCGCCGACACCCCGCCGCGTGTCGCCCCCTCCCGTCCGCGCGAAGGACGGGCTCCCGCCCGTGGCGCCACTCGCCCGACCGCCGCCATGCCGCGGCCGGAAGGCGAACCACCGCGCGGCGCGGGCCGCCGCCGCGACATGCCGCCGCACCCTCAGCCCAACGTGCGCTACCGCGAATCGGGCCGCCCGGAACGGCGCAGGCCGGAGAATCTGTAGCCGCCCCGCACCATCGGCGTGGGGCCGGGGCCTCAGCGCCTGGCGTCGCGCAGTTCGCGCGGAAGGGCGAAGACGAGGGTCTCGTTGGCCGTGGTGACCGGCTGGACATCGCCGTAGCCGTACTCGGCCAGCCGGTCCAGCACGCCGCGGACCAGGATCTCGGGCACCGAGGCGCCGGAGGTGATGCCGATCGTGCCGACGCCGTCGAGCCAGGCCGGGTCGATCTCGCGAGCGAAGTCGACCAGGTACGCGGCCTTGGCGCCCGCACCGAGCGCGACCTCCACCAGGCGCACCGAGTTCGACGAGTTGCGCGATCCGACCACGATCACCAGATCGCATTCCGGCGCCATCGCCTTCACCGCGACCTGGCGGTTCTGCGTGGCGTAACAGATGTCGTCGCTCGGCGGGTCCTGCAGGGCGGGGAAGCGCTCACGCAGCCGCTGCACCGTCTCCATCGTCTCGTCCACGCTCAACGTGGTCTGCGAGAGCCAGATCACCTTCGACTCGTCGCGCACGCTGACCTGGTCCACCGCGCCGGGCCCGTCGACCAGCTGGACGTGCTCGGGCGCCTCGCCCGCGGTGCCCTCGACCTCCTCGTGGCCCTCGTGACCGATCAGCAGGATGTCGTAGTCGTCGCGGGCGAACCGCTTCGCCTCTTGGTGCACCTTGGTCACCAGCGGGCAGGTGGCATCGATGGTGTGCAGGCCGCGCTCGGCGGCCGACGCGTGCACAGCGGGGGACACGCCGTGCGCGGAGAACACGACGACCGCGCCCTCGGGCACTTGGTCGGTCTCGTCGACGAAGATCACGCCGCGCTCGCGCAGCGTCTCCACGACGTGCCGGTTGTGCACGATCTCCTTGCGCACGTAGATGGGCGCACCGTGCTTCTCCAGCGCCTTCTCGACGGTTTCGACCGCCCGGTCGACGCCGGCGCAGTACCCGCGCGGCTCCGCGAGCAACACGCGTTTTCCGCCGTCGGCGACGGCGCTTCCCGCACCTGCCGATCGGGCGATTCCGACGTTCAAGGGAATGGCCGAAGACATGCCCACAGGATACGTGCGGCCCGCGTTCGCGCCACGTGCGGGAGTTGCCCGTCACACCGGGGCAGCGCAGGCGCCGAGCGGCGGGAAGACGGGCGCGGCTCGCGCCGACGACCGGGTGTCGCGATTGTCTCGGACACTTGGAGCCGGGACCTGGGTCTATTCTCCGCACTATGAGCACACCGCCACGCGATTCCCGCCGATCGGCGGTGCGCCGCGGCCGGCGGACGACCGGACGACGCGCGCCACTTCTTTGCATAACACACCATTTCGGGCAGGCTAGGACCATGTTTCGACCACCCTTTCTGGCCCGGGTCGCCGCAGGCGCGGCCGTATACGCCCTCGAGGAATCCCGTCGGCTACCAACGGCGGCAATGAATTTGCCGATCACGGCCATCAGTCAGGTACTGCAGACGACGATGCACGTCCAGCAGTTCGTCACCAGTCTGGCCCTGAAGGGCGACGCGGTTTTCGACCGTTTGTCCAACCGCCCGGTCGACCAGCCGGAGTGGGCCACCTTCGACGAGGACCTCGCCGACGACCCGAACCCCGGCACGTCGCGCACCAGCCGCTTCGATCTCTACACCGCCGATGATCCCGAGCCGTTCCGAGCGCCCGACCCCTTCGCCGCCGACGACACCGGCTCGACCAACGGTCATGTCGCCTCGGTGACGCCGATCGGCGAGCCACCGGCCGAGGACCCGGACCCGGACGACGACCCGGCGCCGACTGACTCGGACACCGATCCCGATCCCGCCGAAACGACCGCGATCGTCGAACCGGAAGTCGCCGCCCGCTACGACTACGCCAACATGACCCTGGCCCAGCTGCGCGCCCGCCTGCGCCTGCTGACGCTCGACGACCTCACCGCGCTGCTGGAGTACGAGCAGCACACCCGTGCCAGGGCGCCGTTCGTGACCATGCTCACGAACCGGATCGCCACTGTGCAGGCCCAGTGACCGAACCACGGACACCCTCCTCGCCGACGGCTGGCCGGGACACCTCCGGCCAACCCGCCGCCGCACCGGCCAACTCCGCCGAGCACCCCTGGCCGGTGCGTTCGGTCTCCATCAAGATCGCCCAGTGGATCGACCGGCTCGGCAGCATCTGGGTGGAAGGTCAGATCACCCAGATCAACCTCCGGCCCGGCACCCGCACCGCGTTCCTGGTGCTGCGCGACCCGTCCGCCGACATGTCGCTGTCGGTGACCTGCGATCCCGACCTCATCCGCAAATCGCCCGTCCCCTTGCAAGAGGGCAGCCGGGTGGTCGTCTACGGCAAGCTGTCCTTCTTCACCGGACGCGGCACGATTTCGCTGCGCGTGCTCGAGATCCGGCCCGTCGGTATCGGTGAACTGCTGGCCCGCATCGAACGACTGAAGGCGCTGCTGGACGCCGAAGGCCTGTTCGATCCCCGGCTCAAGCGCCCGATCCCCTTCCTCCCCGGAACCATCGGCCTGATCACCGGCCGCGCGAGCGCCGCGGAGCGCGATGTGCTGAGCGTCGCTCGCAATCGCTGGCCCGCGGTGCGTTTCGAGATCCGCAACACGGCCGTGCAGGGACCGACCGCGGTCTCGCAGATGCTCACCGCGCTGGCCGAACTCGATCGGCATCCGGACGTCGAGGTGATCGTGCTCGCGCGCGGCGGCGGCAGCGTGGAAGACCTGCTGCCGTTCTCCGACGAGGCGCTGTGCCGCGCCATCGTCGCCGCGACCACGCCGATCGTCAGCGCGATCGGCCACGAGCCGGACAATCCACTCAGCGACCTCGTCGCGGACCTGCGTGCGGCAACGCCGACCGACGCCGCCAAACGCATCGTCCCCGACGCCGCCGCCGAACTGGCTTGCATTCGTGAACTGCGCGAACGCACCGCCGCCGCCCTGCGGGGCTGGGTGGACCGCGAGACCAAGGCGCTCGCCCAACTGCGTTCGCGGCCCGTACTGGCCGACCCGCTGCGCGAGATCGAGCGCCGCCGAGAAGAGGTAGAACGCCAGCGCACGGCGGCGCGCCGCTGCGCCGAGCAGTTCATCCGCACCGAAGCCACGGCAACCCGGCATCTGCGCGAGAAACTCACCGCCGTCGGCCCGGCCGCCACGCTGGCCCGTGGCTACGCTGTCGTGCAGCGCGTCACCGGTAAGGAGCGCGAGGTGGTGCGTTCGATCGAGGACGCGCCCGCGGGCAGCCAGTTGCGCATCCGGGTCGCCGACGGGGCCGTCACAGCCGCCGCGCTCGGCGCCCAGGCCCTCGGGGCGAAGAACACCGACACAGGGAGGAACTGACTTGGCCGAGTCCGGCAAGTCCACCGAAACCGGCGCCGACCCGGCCGACGACGCCGCCGAGATCGCCGGTTTCGGCTACGAACGCGCGCGCGACGAACTGGTCAACGTCGTCAAGATCCTCGAGCAAGGCGGCCTGGACCTGGACGAATCCCTCGCCCTCTGGGAGCGCGGCGAGGCGCTGGCCAATCGCTGTGAAGAACACCTGGCCGGCGCGCGCAAACGCGTCGAGGACGCGCTGCACCGCACCGACCTGGAGAAGCAGGAATGACCATCCGCCGCGCCACGCCCGACATCCGCACCACCGACCTGGCCGCCAGCCGCGATTTCTACCGTCTGCTCGGCTTCCAGGAGGCGATGGACCTCGGCTGGGTCGTGACGATGGCCTCGCCGTCCAACCCGACCGCCCAGGTCCTGCTCGTCGGCCCGGACGCCGAGCAGCTCCAGCCGGATATGAGCGTGGAGGTGGACGACGTCGACGCCGTGCACGCGGCGGTGACCGCCGCCGGCGCCGAGGTCGTCTACCCCTTGCGCGACGAGCCGTGGGGGGTACGCCGCTTCTTCGTCCGCGACCCGAGCGGGACCGTCGTCAACGTGGTGAGCCACCGCTGACGACGGCCCGGCTGCGTCAGCGCGACGAGGCTCGGAACCGGGCGACGCCGTCCGCGCTGCTCACCCGCTCGAAACCGGCTTTCTCCAGCACCCGCGCCGACGACGGGTTCGACAGCTCCACCTCGGCGCGCACCGCGCGAACGCCCGCCGCGGTAAACGCGTGCGCAGTCAGCGCGACGGTGGCCTCGGTCGCGTAACCGCGACCCCGCCGCGAGGCGACGATGCCGTACCCGATCTCCAGCTCCCCGTCGGCGGGCGGCCAGAACAGCCCGATCGAGCCGACGACCAGCCCGCTCGAGCGCTCGACGACGAGCCGGTGCCCGAACGGCCCGAGCCAGTCCGGATGCGCCGCGAGCAGGCCCGCGATGACGCGATCGCCGTCGGCCGGGAAATCCGCCGCCCACTCGGCGTCACGGCGGTCGTCGAGCACTGCGGCCGCCGCACCGGCGGTCCACGACCGCAGGATCAGCCGGTCGGTGCGCAGATCGGGGGAATGGGAAACAGACACGTGACACTCCTGGTCATCGAAGAGACCGGTCCGCGTCTGCGGGAGATCAGTGGCGCGCGAACCGGCGAAGGGCATGCGAAATAGGGCTGAGCGCAGCCATATTCATCGACCTCCGAAGACCGGTTCGGCACGTGTCTCGTACCGCGGCGAAACCTAACGGACGCGCGCCGCCGAAGACAAGCGAATTCTCAGGGCTTCAGGGGTTGCGCCGCCGCGATCGCCTGGGCGAGCGTGGTGAATGCCGCGTGGTCGCCCGCGCCGGTGATCAGCACCCGCGACTGGCCGAGGTCGGTGATCCACGCGGTCTCCGAGCCCTGCTCGGCGTAGACGATCCACTTCCGGTCGCCGACCTGCTCGGTGCCGCTGGCGTACCGGGACCCGAGCACGAACCTGGCCAGCGCCTCCTCGGTGGCGTTGCTCTGGGTGAAGCGCATGTAGGTGCCCTGCGGCGTGATGTAGCCGACCGTGCTGACCGGCCCGCCGCCGTTGCCGCCGATGGATTCGCGGCTGCCGGAGTTCGGCGTCCAGTCCGCGGGCAGGTCGGGGTTGCGGATCGGGAACGGCAGCGAACGAGCGTCGGCGGTGAGCGCAGCGCGCGCGTCGAAATGCGGGATCTGACCCTGCGTCGGACCGTTCGCGGCGAAACTGCACTGGCTGGCCAGCCCGGCGAACACCAGCGCGATCAGGACCAACGGGATCAGCGACCAGAACAGATCCCGGTAGTCGTTCAAGATGCGCGGCTTTTGGTACGACACGCTCCCAGTATCCACTCGCGCGGCGACGCCGCCGCCCGCACCCCGGACACCACGAGCAGGGGTGTACGCCCGTGCCACATCGAATGAGACAATTGACCGGTACGTACCGACGCACAGGAGGCACCCCGCAATGACGGCAACTTCCCCCACACCTAGCCGCCGCGAGGCGCCCGACCGCAACCTCGCACTCGAGCTGGTCCGCGTGACCGAGGCAGGGGCGATGGCCGCGGGCCGGTGGGTCGGACGCGGCGACAAGGAAGGGGGCGACGGCGCCGCCGTCGACGCCATGCGGCAGCTGGTCAGCTCGGTGTCCATGCGCGGCATCGTCGTCATCGGCGAGGGCGAGAAGGACGAAGCGCCCATGCTGTACAACGGCGAGGCCGTCGGCGACGGCACCGGCCCGGAAGTCGACTTCGCGGTCGACCCGATCGACGGCACCACGCTGATGTCCAAGGGCGTGCCCGGCGCGATCTCGGTGCTCGCCGTCGCCGAGCGCGGCGCCATGTTCGACCCGTCCGCGGTGTTCTACATGCACAAGATCGCCGTCGGCCCCGACGCCGCCGACGTGATCGATATCTCCGCCCCGATCGCGGAGAACATCAGCCGGGTCGCCAAGGCCAAGAACTCCGCGAAGTCCGACCTGACCGTCTGCATCCTGGACCGCCCCCGGCACGCCGAGCTGATCCAGCAGGTGCGTGACGCGGGCGCGCGCATCCGCCTGATCTCCGACGGCGACGTCGCAGGCGCGATCGCCGCGGCCCGCCCCGACTCCGGCACCGACATCCTGGTCGGCATCGGCGGCACCCCCGAGGGCATCATCGCCGCCGCCGCGATGCGCTGTATGGGCGGTGAGCTCCAGGGCATGCTCGCGCCGAAGGACGACGAGGAACGTCAGAAGGCCATCGACGCGGGCCACGACCTCGACCGCGTCCTGACCACCGAAGACCTGGTCTCCGGTGAGAACGTCTTCTTCTGCGCCACCGGCGTGACCGACGGCGACCTGCTGCGCGGCGTGCGCTACTACGGCGGCGGCGCGTCCACCCAGTCGATCGTGATGCGCTCGAAGTCCGGCACGGTCCGCATGATCGACGCCTACCACCGCCTGACCAAGCTGCGCGAATACTCCTCGGTCGATTTCATCGGCGACGAACACGCGGTCCCGCCGCTGCCGTAATTTTTTTCCAGCGCCTGCGGCGCTGGGTGTTCGCGGCCCCCTCGTGGCTCACGTTTGCGCAACCACCGCTGGCGACTTCGTCGCGAACGCGGCGGCCGCGCAAACGCGAGCCGGGCCGCGAACGGCGGATGCTCGGTCTTGCTTCGCTCGGAACCGGGAGTGGGGGTCGGTGGTTCCGCAGGGGGGGCAAACCGCCGCACCCGATGTGCGCCGTTCATGGTGCCTCGGTCGCTTTCCACCCATGGCGATCGAATAGGCGGGATTGCCGCCGCACGTCGGCGGCCAGGGGGCATGACGCTCGCTGATTTCGATTCGGCCGGTACCTCGAGCCAAGGCTCAACGCTCGCGCAGGGCAGGCCGCGGCACCCAGGAAACCTCTTTCCACACCGCTCGATCACGGCCACGTGTCGCGCGGCCGTCGATCTGTTGTCTCGGTCGCGACGATTCATGCGGCAGCGCGGCACCGGGGACAGTGAGAGTGAGAGAGCGCGGAGGGAACCTGGGTCGAGGCGGGCGCGGCTTCGGCGCACCCGGGCGCGGGCAGTCGGAGAACGGTTCGTATTCCCGGGCGAAGGCCCGCCGAGGTGTGCGAATGACCTCAGGCGTGCCTGCCCCACGGGCCGCTGTCGCGGCATAGGGTCGGGATCATGAGCGAGCAGACGCAGTACCGCATCGAGCACGACACCATGGGCGAGGTCCGGGTTCCGGTGGACGCTTTGTGGCGGGCGCAGACCCAGCGCGCCGTGGAGAACTTCCCGATCAGCGGACGCGGCTTGGAGCGGGCGCAGATTCGCGCGCTCGGCCTGCTCAAGGCCGCGTGTGCGACGGTGAACCGCGACTTGGGGCTGCTCGATCCCGTGAAGGCCGACGCCATCATCGCCGCGGCGAACGAGATCGCGCGCGGCGAACACGACGATCAGTTCCCGATCGATGTCTTCCAGACCGGTTCCGGCACCAGCTCGAACATGAACGCCAACGAGGTGATCGCCTCGCTGGCCAAGGCCAACGGCGTCACCGTCCACCCGAACGACGACGTGAACATGTCCCAGTCGTCCAACGACACCTTCCCCACCGCAACGCATCTCGCGGCCACCGAAGCGGTCATCACCGATCTGGTCCCCGCGCTGGAGCATCTGCGGCTGGCGCTGCTGGACAAGTCGACGGAATGGCGCACCGTGGTGAAGTCCGGTCGCACCCACCTCATGGACGCCGTCCCGGTGACGCTCGGGCAGGAGTTCGGCGGCTACACCCGGCAGGTCGCCGCGGGCATCGACCGCATCATGGCGACGCTGCCGCGGCTCGGCGAGCTGCCCATCGGCGGCACGGCGGTCGGCACCGGGCTGAACGCGCCCGACGGCTTCGGCGCGAAGGTGGTCGCCGAACTGGTGCGGGCCACCGGCATCGACGCGCTGCGCGAGGCCGAGGACCACTTCGAGGCGCAGGCCGCGCGCGACGGCCTGGTGGAGGCGTCCGGCGCGCTGCGCACCATCGCGGTGAGCCTGACCAAGATCGCCAACGACATCCGCTGGATGGGCTCGGGCCCGCTCACCGGCCTGGCCGAGATCCAGCTGCCGGACCTGCAGCCGGGCAGCTCGATCATGCCCGGCAAGGTGAACCCGGTGCTGCCGGAGGCGGTGACCCAGGTCGGCGCGCAGGTGATCGGCAACGACGCCGCGGTGGCGTTCGCGGGCGCGAACGGCGCTTTCGAGCTGAACGTGTACATCCCCGTGATGGCGCGCAACCTGCTGGAGTCGATCCGTCTGCTGGCCAACGTCTCCCGGCTGTTCGCCGACAAGTGCGTGCGCGGCTTGGTCGCCAATGTCGAGCACTTGCGCACCCTCGCCGAGTCCTCCCCTTCCATCGTGACGCCGCTGAACTCGGCGATCGGCTACGAGGAGGCGGCGGCCGTCGCGAAGGAAGCGCTGAAGGAGAAGAAGACCATCCGCCAGACGGTCATCGACCGCGGCCTGCTCGACGAGAAGCTGACCGAGGACGAGCTCGACCGCCGCCTCGACGTGCTGGCCATGGCGAAGGTGAAGAAGCAGGACTGACCGGCGAAACGAACGCCACCCCGGTAGCCGAGGTGGCGTTCGATCGCTGTGCCGGGCCGCGGTTCAGTCGCGCAGGTGCGCGAGTTCCTCGCGCGCCGACTCCCCGTCCGGGCCGAAATCGGTGCGGCCGAAAATGTTCCACCGCTTCAGCAGCGGGGCGAACACCAGTTCGCCCTCCTTGGCCCGGTCGTAGATGCCCGCCTCGGCGAGCACCACGTCGCTGCTGCGGCCGTCCGGCAGCGTCACCGTCGGGACCTCGAAGCCGGCGACCCGGTCGGCGATGGCCCGCACGGTCTGGTCCGGCGCCAGATCCAGCGCGGCGGCCACCAGGTCGGCGAAGAACACCGACTGCAGTTCGTCGTCCAGCGCAATGCGCTCGGCGATGGCTGTGACCAGTGGGTTCTCCCCGAGCGCCGCGGTATTGCGATGCCGGACCGCGCTGGCGGCCTCCTCGAACGCGCAGTTGGCCAGTACATCGAGCAAGTGCATCGCAGGGCGGCGGAAGCCCTTGGTCATGTGCTCCATGCGCAGCCGCTCCAGCTCCACCGGATCGACGGACCTGGTCACCATGAGGTAGTTGCGGATGGTGATCTCGTGGCGGTTCTCCTCGGCCGTCCAGCGGCCGACCCAGCGCCACCACGCGCCGGTGCGCAGGTACTTGCCGATCTCGCGGTGATACGAGGGCAAGTTGTCGGCGATCAGCACCGAGACGGTCAACGCCAGTTTGGCGGTCTCGCTGAGTTCGGACTGCTCAGGCGCCCAGTCGGCGCCGCCGAGGAAGGCGAAGTTGCGCCCGTCGTCCCACGGCACGAAGTCGTGCGGCTGCCACCCGTCGGCGACATCCACGTGCTTACGCAGCAGCAGTTCTACGTCCACCGCGAGCGATTCGAGCAATTCGCGATCGGTCAGGAGAGTTTGCACCGAGATAACCTAGCGGCTTGGCCCGCGGAGCGGGGACGGATGGATGGGATTCACAGGCAACCGAGACCGCGCCGCGATCCCGGACGCCGAATATCTGGCTCCTATTTCGGCGTGACGGTGATAGTACCGTTCACCCACGTGATGGTGCCGCCGGAGAAGTCGCTCTGCTTGCCGCCGGGGATGTCCTTCTCGTCGCTGACCGGGTACCCCAGCTGCCCCTGCGCGCCGCCGTTGTCTTCCCACGCCTTGCGGATCTCGCCCCAGACGACGTGCGGTTCGCCGTCCTTGGCCTCGTAGATGGTGCCGCCGGCGAAGTCCTGGTACTCCCCGTCGTCGGGGCCCTGCTCCTCGGCCTGCAGCGGAAGGCCGAGCGTGCCCGTCGGTCCCCCGAGCTGTTCGTACTTCTTGTAGATGTCGCCGTCGACGCTGATCTCGCCACCGGGCGTGGCGATCTTGGTCCCCTCGGCGGCTGCCGCGCCGGAGGTCTTGGTCGCGCTCCCCTCGGTGTGCGTGGCGCTCCCCTCGGCGTGCGTGGTGGTCGCGGCGCCGGGGCTCATCATCGAGGTGACCATGCCGGTCATACTGGCCATACCGGTCTTGGCGCTGTCGCCTTTGTCGTCATTGTCGCCGCAGGCGGCCAAGACCAGTCCTGCCGCGGCGAGCACTGCGGTGAATCCAGCCGTTCGTCGAGCGAAGTGGTGCATGTCCATCCTCTCGCTGGGGGCTGCGGGCGCACCACGACTCCATGACGACGCCGCGCGCAGCCTCGGCCGATTGTCAGGCAATGACCCGGTGACCGACGAGCGGCCACCGGGTCATACTCAACTGCTATCGCGGCGGGTGATACCCACCGGACCTGCGGTGAAACCCGCCGCTGAACGGCGTCGCGAACTCAGGCGTTGGGGCCGTACTCCTCCAGCATCTCGGTGACCAGCGCCGCGATCGGCGAGCGCTCGCTACGGGTCAGCGTGATGTGCGCGAAGAGCGGATGACCTTTGAGTTTCTCGACCACCGCCGCGACCCCGTCGTGCCTGCCGACGCGCAGGTTGTCGCGCTGGGCTACGTCGTGGGTGAGCACCACCCGCGAGCCGGTTCCCAGCCTGCTGAGCACCGTGAGCAGCACGTTCCGCTCCAGCGACTGTGCTTCGTCCACGATGACGAAGGAGTCGTGCAGCGACCGCCCGCGAATGTGGGTCAGCGGCAACACCTCCAGCATGTCGCGGCTGAGCACCTCTTCCATCACCTCACGGCTGGCCAGCCCGTCGAGCGTGTCGAAGACCGCCTGCGCCCACGGGCCCATCTTCTCGCTCTCGGTGCCGGGCAGATAGCCCAGCTCCTGGCCGCCCACCGCGTAGAGCGGACGGAAGACCACCACCTTGCGTTGCGCGCGCCGTTCCAGCACCGCCTCCAGGCCCGCGGTCAACGCGAGCGCCGACTTGCCGGTACCGGCCCGGCCGCCGAGGGAGACGATGCCGACGCTCTCGTCCAGCAGCAGGTCGAGCGCGATGCGCTGCTCGGCGGAACGGCCGTGCAGACCGAACGCCTCGCGCTCGCGCACCAGCTGCACCCGCTTGTCCGGCGTCACGCGCCCCAGCGCGCTGGAGCTGACGCCGAGCAGCCGAACACCGGTGTGGCAGGGCAGCTCTCGCGCTTCGTCCAAGTCGATCACCGACTCGGCGTAGAGCTGATCGATGCGCGCGGTGCTGACATCGAGTTCCACCATGCCGGACCAGCCCGAGGTCACCACGTCCTGGGCGTGATACTCGTCGGCGTGCAAGCCCACCGCGCTGGCCTTGACCCGCAGCGGAATGTCCTTGGACACCAACACCACTTCGCGGCCCTCGGCCGCGAGGTTGAGCGCACAGGCCAGGATCCGGGAGTCGTTGGTGTCGGTGCGGAAGCCGACCGGAAGGACCGCGGGATCGGTGTGGTTCAGTTCCACCTGCAACGTTCCGCCCTCGGTGCCGATCGGCACCTGCTGATCCAGCCTGCCGTGCTGCAGGCGCAGATCGTCGAGGTTGCGCAGAGCTTCTCGCGCGAACCAGCCCAGCTCGTGATGGTGCCGTTTGGCTTCGAGTTCACTGATGACCACCAGGGGTAACACCACGTCGTGTTCGCCGAACCGCGTGAAGGACCAGGGATCCGACAGCAGGACGGACGTATCGATGACGAAGGTTTTGCCGAGTAATTGCGAGGGGCGGGCCCCCTTCGCGGCGGCTCCGCCTTTCGCGGAGCTGGAGTTCGCCGAGGGAGCGGAAACGGAGCGTGCAGCAGTCACGGTGGGCTCCTCTGTGTTCGTGCGGTACTCGCACGAACGATCTCGCTGGACCGGTCCGTCCTGATGGACCCGACGTTGCCGTCAGATGCCACGAGGGCCGGGCGCCGGCCCCCTCGTACTGAGTAGCTCAGTCACGGTCAGGACCTCCCGTACGAGCCACACCGCCGCGGCCCGCACACCCGACGCTACCTCCGATCACGGTGTCCGCGCTCAGGGACCGCGAGGCGTGTCCGTGAATTTGTGGTAAACCCGCACGTCACACGGGTTCACCGGAGCACGTCGAGCAATACCGGAACATGGCTGTGCGCCGGATCCTGTACGGCCGTGAGCAATGTGACCGGACCTTCGGCGGCCAGGGCGCGCAAATCCCGCAAATCTTGCTGAACCTCCGGCGCGGCGAGTTCGGCGCGGTATCGGTCGGCGAATTCCGGGCCGCGCGCGTCGCGATCGGCGTGGAACCAGCGCCGCAATTCGGTGGTCGGAGTGATCGCCTTGGGCCAGCGATCGACCCGCGCTTGCGCTTTGGTGATGCCCCTCGGCCAGAGCCGGTCGACCAGCACCCGGGTGCCGTCGTCGGGGTCGGGGTCGTCGTAGACGCGCTTGATCCGGAAGCCGGGTCCAGGTTGCGGTGTCATAGCAGTCATCGCAGCACGGCGTGCGGGCCGCGACGGACTTCGCCACGCGGTCGCTGTCGCCCGATTCGACGGATAGAGTCGCTGGTATGTCCGGTAACGAGGATTTGGAGAAGCTGTCGTCGAAGGAGCTGCACGACCGGGCGATGAAGCTCGCCGTGCGGCGTGGGGATGTGAAGTTCCTGTGGCGGCTGCTCACGTCGATCCCGGCCGCGGAGGCCGCCGCGGGCAACGTCGGCGAAAGCGAGGCGGACATCAAGTACGTGCTGCCCATGCTCGACGACTACGTCCACGCGGGTGACGGCGCGGTCGCCGAGGTGTTGCGCCCGGTGTATCTGGACTACCTGGCCCAGCACTGCTGAGGCCGGTCAGCGCCGGGCGAGCGCCGCGCGCCAGAGTCCGACAGCCGTGCCGCGCAGGAAGTTCTCCCAGCTGAAGTGGTCGTGCCACAAGATGATTCGGCCGTCACGCAGTTCGAAGGTGCCGGTCACCCAGAAGCCGGTGCGCACCGGGCCGAAGCGCAGATAGTCGGTGCGGTCGGTGAGCACGACGTCGCCGTCGGCGGCGATGTGGTGCAGGTCGACCCCGAAGCCGAGCCAGTCGCGACGCAGGCCGCGCAGCACGCCGCCGACCCGGCGGACGCCTTTCACATCGGGCAGCGAGGTGTTCTTCCAGACGATGTCCGGGTGCAGCAGGTCGATCGCCTCCTCGGCGGCGCCCATCTCCAGCGCGGCGAAGAACTCCCGCACGGTGGTGATCGAGTCCTGTTTCAGATCGGGTTCGTCGGTCATGGTCCGAGCGTAGGCCGCGCCGGTCACCCGCGGCGCGCGATGAGCACGGCCAGTCCGTCGAGAATCCGCTCGATGCCGAATCGCAGCGCGCCCTCGCCGCCCGCCACCGCGCCGCCTTCGGCGAACGCGGCGGCCGCGGCCGGATACCGGTCGGCCGCGGCGGCCACCATTTCGGCGAACTGACCCGCGATCTGCCTTTCGAACGCGTCGGCGTCGGCCACCCGCACCTGCGTGGCCAAACTGCGGGCGTGCCCGGTCAGCAGCACGATCGTGTCCAGCCGTTCGGCCGTGGTGAGCCCGGTTCCGGCGAGCGCGCCGAGTGCGGCCTCCATCCATGCCAGCTCGTTCGGGCCGACCGGCCGCAGACCCACCGACACCTCCAGTGACCACGGGTGGGCGCTGAAGCGCGCGTAGATCGTCTCGCACCACACGCGCAGCGGCTCGCGCCATCCGTCCTCCAGCGCCTCCGCGCTCAGTTCCGGCGGCAGGCCGAGTGCGGTGTCCAGCATCAGCGCGACGAGTTCCGCCTTGCCCGGCACATAGCGGTACAGCGACATCTTCGTGAAACCCAAGCGCTCGGCCAGCCGCTGCATGGACAGGTTCGCCAGCCCTTCCGCGTCGGCCAGCGCGATGGCCTCGGCGACTATCCGCTCCAGCGACAGCGCGGGTTTCGGCCCGCGTTTGGGCCGCGGACCGGTACCCCAGAGCAGTTCCAGTGTGGTCGGTGTCGGCATGCCCGAGATCCTTCCGGAGATCGCCTTGACGTGTAACTGTGTCTACCATACGCTAATCAGCGTCCATCGGATACAGTTTCCGTAGGACGCAGATTTTACGAGGAGAATCTCATGCGCAACACCACCGTTCTCATCTCCGGCGCGAGCATCGCCGGACCCGCGCTGGCCTACTGGCTGCACCGCTACGGCTTCGCGGTCACCGTCGTGGAGCGGGCCGCGGCGCTGCGCCCCGGCGGTCAGGCGATCGACTTCAAGGGCCGCACCCACCGCACGGTGCTGGAACGGATGGGCGTGCTGGCGGACATCGAGCAGCGCAGGACGGGCACCACCGACACCGTCTTCGTGGACGAGCGGGGCGACGAGCTGGCGCTGATGTCGGGTGAGTTCACCGGCGGCGATGTGGAGATCCTGCGCGGCGATCTGTCCGAGATCCTGTACCGGCGCACCGCCGACCGTTGCGACTACCTGTTCGGCGATTCGATCACCGCGCTCACCGAGACCTCGGCCGGCGTCCACGTCGAATTCGAGCACGCCCCCGCCCGCACCTTCGACCTCGTCTTCGGCGCCGACGGCATCCATTCCCGGGTCCGCAGACTCGCCTTCGGTCCCGAGCGCGACTTCGTGAAGCACCTCGGCTACTACTACGCCGTCGCGGGGGCCGGCCCGTGGAGCGGCACCTCCGCCGGGACGCGCGAGCGGGTGGTCGCGTACGGCCACAACGCGCCCGGCCGCCTCGCGATCAGCGGCGGCCCCAAGGCGCAGCAGATGTACATGTTCGCCTCCCCCGAACTGGATTACGCCCGCGACGACAGCGCGGCCCAGCGGCGCATCCTCGCCGAGACCTTCGCCGAGGTCGGTTGGGACGTGCCGCGAATGCTCGCCGAACTGCCCGAATTCGATGATTTCTACATGGATTCGATCGGCCGGGTCCGGATGCCCCACGGGTACACCAAGGGCCGTGTCGCGCTGGTCGGCGACTCCGGCTACGGGAACACCCTCGGCGGCTTCGGCACCGGGCTGGCCGTGGTCGGTGCGTACGTCATCGCGGGTGAGCTGGCCTTGGCCGACGGCGATCACACCGTCGCCTTCGCTCGCTACGACGAGCTCATGAAGCGATACGCGAAGATCGCGGGCAACAGCAATGCCGGTCGCTTCCTGGCCCCGAAGACCGCGCGCGGCATCAAGACGCGCAACTGGTTCCTCGGTTCCCGGATGTTCGCGCTGATGACGAAATACAGCGACAACGCCGCCAACGACATCGACTTGCAGGACTACCCCGCTCTGGTCGCGGCGGCGAATGCGCGCTGAGCGCTCGTCAGCAGCCTTGACAGCGATCGAGGTCGCCGCACCGGTCGCTGCGCGGCACAACATCCCAGGTGAGAGCCGTGCGCGGCCGGCGACGACCGGCGGGACGGGGCGACCGGAGGATTCGGCTGTGTTTCGATGGAACCGGAGCGAGACGGGGCGCGTCTATAAGGTCAGACGGCACTGACGGAAGGGGCGGCGATGGCGGACAGCCCGTTTCCCGGGTACATCGAAGCTGCGAAAACCGGGGCGTTGCGAGTGCGGATGGACCCGCAGGCGTTCGTGGAGATCGATCGAGCATGCGAGGAGTTGATCGGCCAACTCACCGGCGCTCGCGCGGACGCTCGCGATCTCGGTGAGCAGACACAATGGGGACTGGGCGAGAACAACCCACGCCTTTCCTCGGCGATGGAACTGGTCCAGCTGTTTCGGGAGAAGGCGTTCGGCGGCCCGAACAATGCCTACGACATGCTGAGCGACTACATCACCGTCGCCGAGGACATCCGAGCCATGTTCAAAGCGATCAGCGATACCTATCAGCGCACCGATGCCGAATTCGCGGCAAAGATGCGGGAACTCAACGTATGACCGGCAGCGCGTATACGAGTCGCCGGACGGAGGCCGGTTTCACCGCACTGGCGGCGGTGGCCGTATTGCTCACCGGATGCGGTGAAGAGACAGCGTCATCGCACACTGCGACAACCCAGACTCGCCCGGATTCCTCCGCCGCTGAGACAGGCTCCGCCGCCGGTGCGCAGTCGTTCGATCCCTGCACCGCTCTGACACCACAGTTCCTGGCCGAATACCAGTGGGACGCGCTGCCGCCCGCGCCGAAACAGACCAGCACCGGCAGCATCAGCTGGAAGGGCTGCCGGTATGTCGCCAGAGCCGGATACGGCCTCACGATCCAGACAACCAACGGCACACTCGAGCAGGTGAAGGCGAAGTTTCCTTCGGCAACGAGCACCACGGTCGGTAGCCGGAACGCTCTGCGGTACGAGGCCCGGCCCGACGTGCCCGGCGGCTGCACGGTCAACGTCGAGATGCGCGCTGGCTCGCTGTACATCCTCGTCGACGATCCCAGCGGCAAGCACCCACGCAAGCTGCCGCCGTGCGACACCGCCACCGATATCGCCACAGCAGTCGCACCGTTGCTGCCCGCGGGCAGCTGACCACCGGGGGAAGCGATCATGAGACAGACCGACGGCCGCGCGATCACCAACCCGGAGAACGCGCAGAGCTTTTCGCACGCTGAGATCAAGCAAGCCGCCGACGCGATGAATCCCGCCGCGCTCGACGGCGCGTTCGCCGCGTGGTCGGCCATCGCCGCGGCGGTGACGAACGCGGGCCAGCGATTCGAGGACGCGATCAAGAACGCGGTAGAACAGCATTGGGAGGGCGCGGCGGCCGACAGCGCGGTCCGCGGCGTGCGAGAGTACGCGGCGCGGGTGGGCGAACTCGGGGAAGCCATCGGCGCGCAGAGTCTGCCGCTGTCGGCGGCGGCCGACGCGGCGGCCAAGTTCAAGATGTCGGTGCCGGAGCTGCTGGACGCCTCGGGTGCGACGGCCGATCCGGCACAGCGCAACTCGCGGGAGGAACAGGCCCGCGACGAGATGAACACCCAGTACATCCAGCCGTACGGGGCCACCGCTCCGGGTATCCCGACGCTGCCACCCCCGGTCGCTCCGGCCGCAGCGGCGCCGACCGGTGTGCAGCCCGGCGTGGGTTCGGGAACCGGCACCAGTTCGGAAACCAATCCCGACCCGGGAACCGGCACGGGCGTGGAAAGCGGCACGAGCGTCGACTCGCAGGCCGTGGCCCTCACCCGCTCCCCGGACAACTCCGCCTCCGGCGAACCATCTTCCACTGCGGACACCGCCTCCCCCACCGGTTCCGCGGACGACGGCGAGCCGGACAGCGGAGTGCATCCAACCGCTGCGGACACGCCGGAAACTGTCCCGTCGCAAGCGGTTTCCTCGAACCAGGACACCGCGGCGACCACTCCGGCATCCATCACGAGGACGCAGACATCCACACCGTACGCGCCCATCGTCCCCTCCGCACCGCCGCCGCAGACGACACCCACCACCGTCACCCCGACCTCGTTCACCGGCAGACCGACCGGCACGCCGAGCAGGGCGGGCGGCGCCCCCGGCCCGGCCGGCATCCCGACCACCTCGGACAACGAAGCGCGCGCGGGCACGTCTCGGCCCGCCCAGCCCACCGTCCCCGCCGCGGCGAATGGGCAACCCACCGCGCCCGGGCGCCCGGGGGCAACGGGCGCCGCAGGTTATTCGGGCATGGTGCCGCCGGGACTGCGCGGCAGGCGCACGGACGACGACGAGCACGACTCGCCGAAGTACCTGCGCACCGAGGAACACGCGAAAGAACTGCTCGGCGAGGTGAAACCGACGGTGCCGCCCGTGCTCGGTGAGCAATGACCACCCAGTGGTCGCTGTCGGCCGAGCAGTTCGCCGCGGCCTGGTTCGGGACGGGCTTGGACCGCATGCCCTTTCCGTTCCGGTTCACCAGCCGCTTCCCCGGCCGCAACGAGTACCAGGCGTATCAGCGGCAGTTCAACGCCGAGCTGGGACGCGCCGAGCGGCTGCCACTGCGCGGCGCGATCACCACGCTGGCCGTTCCGGACTGGCGCATCGAGCTGTTCGGCTACGACAACACGCGCGGAGGCGTCGAACTTCGCGCGGTGGCCTGCGGTACCCGCAGCGGTTCCGGTGTGCTCGCCGCGCAGTCGCCCGCGCCGGACGGCGGACTAGTGCGTTTGCGGCGCTGCCGGATCGATCAGCTCGCCACCGAAGTGGTGCGTCTGCTGCCGGACGCCACGGCGGGAACGGTGGGTGAGAAGAGCTTCCTGCTCGATGATCTCAACGACGATCGCCCCGACGTCTTCGGCAACGCGCCCGCCAGCCAGGCGAAAGAGCGTTACCGGCGCTTCTGGCGGCAGTCGTGCGCCACCCGCGGCACCGCCACCGTGCTGCTCGGCCCGCGCAACGCCGAACCGCTGCGCACCGGCCGGCTCCGCTGGATCGACACGCCCGACGGCCGCTACTGCGAGGTCCCCGCGAACCGCGCCCTGATGATCCGCCCCGGCACCAGCGCCGATATCGCCCGGTACCTGGACGAATCGATTGTGCGAGCGAAGGCGCGGATGGATAGGTAGCTCCCGGATCGCCGTGCCCGTCGGCAAGGACTGTGGATCCAGGAAGCGGCCGCGACGGGCTTCGTGCATCCGGCCGCGCCGGACGCACGAAGCGAACCGGCGTCAGCCCAGCAGGCGCCAGTCCTCCAAGCCGTCGTACAGCGGAACGTCCTTGGCCAGCTTGCTCACCCGGGCGCGCAGCGCGTCCAGGTCGGCGCTACCGGCCAGCGCGCTCGCGATGATGTCGGCGACCTCGGCGAACTCGGTGTCGCCGAAGCCGCGGGTGGCCAGGGCGGCGGTGCCGATGCGCAGGCCGGAGGTGACCATCGGGGGACGCGGATCGAACGGAACGGCGTTGCGGTTCACCGTGATACCGATCTCGTGCAGCAGATCCTCGCCCTGCTGGCCGTCGAGCTCGGAGTTGCGCAGGTCGACCAGCACCAGATGCACATCGGTGCCGCCGGTGAGCACGCTGATGCCCTTGTCCTTGACGTCGGCGGCGGTGAGCCGCTCGGCCAGGATCTTCGCACCGGAGAGGGTGCGCTCCTGGCGATTGCGGAACTCCTCGCTCGCGGCGATCTTGAACGCGACGGCCTTGGCGGCGATGGCGTGCATCAGCGGCCCGCCCTGCTGGCCGGGGAACACCGAGCTGTTCAGCTTCTTGGCGTACTCCTGCTTGGCCAGGATCAGGCCGGAGCGCGGACCGCCGAGGGTCTTGTGCACGGTCGAGGACACGACGTCGGCGTAGGGCACCGGCGAGGGGTGCAGGCCGGCGGCGACCAGACCGGCGAAGTGGGCCATGTCCACCCACAGGTAGGCGCCGACCTCGTCGGCGATCGAGCGGAACGCCGCGAAGTCCTGGTGGCGCGGGTAGGCCGACCACCCCGCCACGATCACCTTCGGACGCGCCTGCAAGGCGATCTCGCGCACCTCGTCCATGTCGACGCGGTGGTCTTCCTTGCTCACTCCGTAGGAGTGCACCTCGTAGAGCTTGCCGGAGAAGTTCAGGCGCATGCCGTGGGTCAGGTGACCGCCGTGCGCGAGGTCGAGACCGAGCAGCTTGTCGCCCGGGTCCATCAGCGACATCAGCACCGCGGCGTTCGCCTGCGCGCCGGAATGCGGCTGGACATTGGCGAATTCGGCGCCGAACAACTCCTTGGCACGGTCGCGGGCCAAGGTCTCCACCACGTCGACGTGCTCGCAACCGCCGTAGTAGCGCCGCCCCGGGTAGCCCTCGGCGTACTTGTTGGTCAACACGCTGCCCTGCGCCTGCAGCACCGCGCGCGGCACGAAGTTCTCCGAGGCGATCATCTCGAGCGTGTCGCGTTCGCGGGCGAGCTCGCCTGCCATCGCGGCAGCGAGCTCCGGATCGAGCTCACCGAGAGACTGGGTATTGACAGAGGCGGTCGTCTGCGTCACGACCCTCAGTCTATGGGCCGCATGCCCGGCCCTCGAGCAGGGGGTTCACCCCTCCTGGTCAGCGGTGGCGCGCCGGGCGATCCGCAGTGACGCGCCGGCCCGTCAACTCGATGCGCCGTCTTCCGGCAGATAGGTCTCCAACAGCACCGCCAGATGCCGCTGCGCGTCCTCCAGCGGCTGCGTGGATTTCATGGCCCGCGCCTGGACGATGGCCCCTTCCATCGCGCTGAACACGAAACTGCTGAACGAGCGCGCTTCCTCGGCGTCCAAGCCCGCGGCGGTGAGCGCCGCCCCGAGCCGTTGGTGCCAATCCCCGAAGACCTCGCCCGCGGCCGCCTGCACCCGGGGTTCCGACTCGGCCAGCGCCGCCCCGACGACCGGGCACCCGGCGCGGTAGCCGGTCTTGCGCAACGCGCCGACCCACCAGCCGATGAGCGAATCGAACCACCGGCGCGGCGGCGCGGCGGTGACCTTGTCGATCACCTCGCCGATCCGCACGCCCGCCACGCGCGTCGCGGTCTCGACCAGCTCGCTCTTACCGGAGGGGAAGTGCTGATAGAGCGAGTTGCGCGAGGCGTTGCTCCGCTCCAGCAGCGTCGCGAGCCCCGCGGCGTGCACACCCTGTTCGCGCACCAGTTCGATGGCGGTTTCGATCAGCCTGGTGCGCGGCCCTGTGGTCATGCGGGTTCCTTGCTCGAGGGTTGCGTGAACCGATCGGTCCATGTTGCAATCATGACAGATGTGGACCGATCGGTTCATCGAAAGGATGGGACCCATGTCCGAAGCCACCATCGATCCGGCTCAGCTGTCCGGCCTCGAGCTCCTGCGCACCGCGATGAGCAGGACGGACCGCCCGCCGTTCATCGGCGACCTGCTCGGCATGGAGGTCGACGAACTCGAGCACGGCAAGGTGGTCTTCGCCCTGCGGACCAGGCCCGACTTCGCCAACCCGCTCGGCACCACGCACGGCGGCATCTGCGCCACCCTGCTCGACTCGGTGATGGGCTGCGCGGTGCACACCACGCTGGAGCCAGGCGTGGGATACACGACGCTGGAGCTGAAGATCAACTACATCCGCGCCGTGCCCACCGACGGGCAGCGCCTCACCGCCACCGGCACCACGATCCACGTCGGGCGCAGCACCGCGACCGCGGAGGGGCGGGTGGTCGACGAGCAGGGCCGCCTGGTCGCGCACGCCACCACCACCTGCGCCGTCTTCCGCCCGCATCGAACCTGAGGAGCACTGTCATGGCCGGACGAACACCGAGCGCCGCGGTACGCATATTCCGGCGCGAACGCCTGATCGGCCGCTACCTGGTCAACCCGGCCGTCGGCCTGCTCGACCGGCTCGGCATCCGATCGTCGCTGATCGCCGAACTGGAGACGGTCGGAGCGAAATCCGGGCAGCCGCGGCGGGTGCCGGTCACCGCGTCGATCGACGAGACCGGCGCGTGGCTGATCTCGCAGCACGGCTATCGCTCCGGCTGGGCCCGCAACATCGCCGCCGACCCGCACGTCCGGCTCCGGCAGGGCAGCCACTGGCGCACCGGCACGGCCGCCTTCGTGCCGCAGGACGATGTGGTGGCACGCTCCCGCACGTTCGCCAAAGGGCGCGTCGCCGCCGCCGTCGCCGAACGCACCATGAAAGCGCCGGAAAGCGACCCGATCTCGGTGCGCATCACTTTCGCGGGCGCGTGACCACCGAACCCAGGAAGGAACGGACATGATCGGCTCGGTCTCGGTGCCCGCCTCTCCGGTCGAGGCGCTGCTGCGCACCCTTTCGTTGCTGCTGTGCAGCCTCTCCGCGGGCGGACAGGGCTGTGCGGTGATCCAGTGATTCTCACACCGCCGCGCGCACCGCGCCCGGCGTGAGCGGCTCGTCGAGCAGCCTGCGGAACCGATCGGCCCGGTCCTCGGCTTCGGCCGCGCGATCGAGCCAGCCACCCAGCAGCCGGTATCCCTCGACGTAGGTGGAGATATAGGCGCGCCACAGCGGCGAGGACAGGAAGCGCAGCGACTGGCGCGCCCGCTCCGGCGTCGTCAGGCTCCAGGTCTGCAAGAACTCCGCCACCTCGTCGTGCGAGCGGCCCCGGTCGTGCAGCAGCAGCGCGGCGTCCTGGCGCACGCCCAGCAGCTTCGCCGAGGCGTTCGAAAGGCGTTCGGCTCGTTCGCCGTCGAAGCGCAGCCCGAGATCCGCGTAGATCTCCTGTGCCCACTTGCCCCAGCCGGGCCCGACGATGGAACGCAACGCCAGATCGGCGAGGCCCTCGGCCATCAGGCACTGCGGGGTGTTGACCAGGAACAGCGTCTGCTCGGCCTGCCCGGCGGCGACCAGCCCGGCTTCCTTGCGGCAGTGCTCGGTGTGGTGGCCCGGGTAGGACTCGTGCGCGATCAGCTGCGGCAGGTGCGCCATGTGCTGCTCGAGGTCGGAGTTGATCGCGACGCGGGAGCGGTAGTTGCCCAGGTAGTAGTTGAACCCGGACCAGGGCTTGTCTCCGACCACCTCGTAGGTGACGTGCTCGTGGTCCGGCAGCGGGTAGCGGGCGCGCACCAGCTCACGCAGCGCACCGGAGAACGCCTCGACGCAGACCGCCAGGCGCTCCGGCGGGATCTCGTCGGCCTTGCGATGAGCGGCCATCCGCTCGGACAGCGGACCGTCCCCGGCGAGCACCTCGTCCATCTGCCGGTGCGCCTCGCGGTAGTCGTCCACGTCGCCGGGCGTGATGTCGACGTCGAAGTAGGCGCGCACCTCGTCGATGAAGCCGATGTCCTCGCCGGCGAACTTCCGTGCGGAGCACTCCAGCGCGCGCAGGTGCACGTCGAGGAACTCGGCGCGCTGCGGCGTCAGTCCGGCCTCCGACACCGCGCCGCGCAACTCGGCGGCCCGGCGGGCCAGCTCGCGCGGCTGCGGGGCCGGCGCGGCGCGCACCTCGTTGCGCAGCGCGGGATCACCGGTGTAGGCGTCGACGAATCCTTCCTCCAGCCGGTCGAAGGCGAGGCCGAGCCGCAGGTATTCGGTCACGAGCGGATGCGCTTCCATGCCAGCCGAGATTAGCGGCCCACACCTGGGGCATCGAGCCGGTTACCAACCGGTAGTGGCACCCCGCTCGGCTCATCGTGTCGGCGCGGAGCAGAATTCGCCTATGCGGCGACAGCTAGACCGAATCTCACCGGATCCGCACGGTAACTGTGCGTGTTTGCCGAAACGGAGCGTCGGGTAAATGGCACGAATGAGCGAGCCGAGTCCCTACGTGGAATTCGACCGGAAACAGTGGCGGACCCTGCGTAAATCGACTCCCCTGGTGCTCACCGAGGAAGAACTCATCGGCCTGCGCGGCCTCGGGGAACAGATCGATCTCGAAGAAGTCGCGGAGGTGTATCTCCCGCTCGCTCGTCTCATCCACCTGCAGGTGGCCGCGCGGCAGCGACTGTTCGCCGCGACCGCCACATTTCTCGGCGAAACCCATCCCGACCAGCAGGTGCCGTTCGTGATCGGCGTGGCGGGCAGCGTCGCGGTGGGCAAGTCCACCACCGCGCGCGTACTGCAAGCCCTGCTCGCGCGCTGGGATCACCACCCGCGCGTGGACCTGGTCACCACCGACGGATTCCTCTATCCCACCGCGGAACTCACCCGGCGCGGCATCATGCACCGCAAAGGTTTTCCGGAGAGCTACGACCGCCGCAAGCTGCTGCGATTCGTCACCGAGGTGAAATCAGGCGCGGCCGAGGTCTGCGCGCCGGTGTATTCGCACATCTCCTACGACATCGTGCCGGACAAGCTGCACTGCGTGCGCCAGCCCGACATTCTGATCGTGGAGGGGTTGAACGTGTTGCAGACCGGTCCGCGTCTGATGGTGTCGGATCTGTTCGACTTCTCGATCTACGTGGACGCGCGCATCGAAGACATCGAGAAGTGGTACGTGCAAAGGTTTCTCACCCTGCGCAAGACCGCGTTCGCCGATCCGAACGCGCATTTCCACCACTACTCCGGATTCACCGACGAGCAGGCGACCGCCGCGGCGCAGGAGATCTGGAACAACACCAACCGGCCGAATCTCGTGGAGAACATTCTGCCCACTCGCCCGCGCGCGACCCTGGTGCTGCGCAAGGACGCCGATCACAGCATCAATCGGCTGCGACTGCGGAAATTGTGATTCCGCTTACAATTTCCACGCTTCGTCGAGGCGCTGCGCGACATCGATATCCCGCACCGCGGCGATGTGCGGCTTACGGATCTCGGCGGAGATATAGCGGGCGACGAAACGCCTGATCTCGTGATCGACGCCGGCGAGAGCGCGCAGCATTTGCCCGCGCCTGGTGGCGGCGGCCACGCTGACGCGCACGTCGGCCGGGCGCGGCTCGGCGATATCGATCACCACCCGCAGCGGCGCCGCCGTGTGCACCGTCAGGCGCAGATGCACGGTTCCCTCGACGTGGAACCGGTGCCGGTCGACCGCCAAGTCCAGTAGCAGGTCGACCTCCAGCGGGATGATCAGTTCGAACGCGATGGTCTCGTCGTCGCGACGGCCCAACCGGGACGCGCCGAGCCGCACCTGTGCGGTCACCTTGGCCAGTCGGCCCGGCCCGGCCCCGATCGGGCCGAAATCGAAGGCGCTACCGGTCAGCTGGGCGAACGCGCCCGAGATGCGCGCTTCGGAGGCGGCGTACTCCAGGAAGCGTCTACCGAACTCCGCATAGCTGATCGAGTCGTCCGGTTCGCCCCGCGCGGCTCCGGCGGGCCGGTGATCGAACGAGCTCATGAGACCGCACGGTACGCGAGAAGCGTGGTGATGGCGCCGGATTCACCGGCGCGACCCCGGATCAGACGCCGAAACGGCGATGACGCGCGGCGAAGTCGCGCAGCGCCCGCAGGAAATCCACCCGGCGGAACTCCGGCCAGTACGCCTCGGTGAACCATATCTCCGAGTATGCGCTCTGCCACAGCAGGAACCCGGACAGCCGCTGCTCGCCGGAGGTGCGAATGACCAGGTCTGGGTCCGGCTGACCGGAAGTGTAGAGATGCTGGCCGATGGCGTTCACGGTGATCGACTGCACCAGGTCCTCGCCGGTCTCGCCCGCGGCGATCTCCTGACGGACCAGCGAGCGCACCGCGTCGGCGATCTCCTGCCTGCCGCCGTAGCCGACCGCGACGTTGACGTGCACGCCGTTGCGGCCGTCGGTGCGCTCGGCCGCGGTGCGCATCCGCTTGGCGATCAGCTCCGGGAAGCCGTCGAGCGAGCCGACGATGCGCACGCTCCAGTTCTGCTCCGGCGCCGACAGCTCCTCCACCACGTCGGTGATGACCTCGAACAGCGTCTCCAGCTCGTCCGGATCACGCTGGAGATTCTCGGTGGACAGCAGGTACACGGTCACCATCTCGATGCCCTCGGCCTCGCACCAGCCGACCAGCTCGGCGATCTTCAGCGCGCCGACCCGATGGCCGTGGCTGACGTCGGTGAAACCGTTCTCCCGCGCCCACCGGCGATTGCCGTCACACATCACCGCGACGTGCCGGGGATGCTGCTTGCCGGCCAGCTGCCTGGACAGCCGGGCCTCGTAGATGCGATACGGCAGACCCCGCACCTGACTCGGAAGTTCCACGCGGGCAACCCTACGCCTCGGCGACACGAACGCGGCATCGACCGCGATACGCCGGTACAGTGGCCGGGAGCACGCAAGTTACGGTTGCGTAGGTTACTGACGGGTTCAACTACCGCGTCCGTCCTCGGTCCGGCGTGGGGCCGTGGACAGGCTGCTCCTGCCGTCCCCACTAGGAGGTATTCGTGTCCGAATCGGTCGACGCCGCCGATGCGGCAGTGGTCACACCGGTTCCCGCCTCTGCGGGCGAAGCGCTCGCCGGGGCACTGGTCAAACCGCGCATGCGGGGCTGGATCCACACCTGGGCCGTCGGCGTCGCCGCGATCGCGGCCGTCGTGCTGATCGCCACCGCCGCCAGGGTCTCCGCGACCGCGGGGTGGTCGACGCTGGTCTACGGGCTCACCGTGTGCGGGCTGTTCGGCGTGAGCGCGGTCTATCACCGGGTGACCTGGCCGACCGCGCGCGCCCGCATCCGGATGAAGCGAGCGGACCACTCGATGATCTTCCTGTTCATCGCGGGCAGCTACACCCCTTTCGCCCTGCTCGGCCTGCCCGGACGCACCGGGCAGACGCTGCTGGCCGTGGTCTGGGCCGGTGCGCTGGCCGGAGTGGCACTGAAACTGCTGTGGCCCACCGCGCCCCGCTGGGTCGGCGTTCCGCTGTATTTGCTGCTGGGCTGGGCCATCGTGCCGGTGGCCGGCCAGCTCAACGGCCAGATCGGCATCGCGCCGCTGATCCTGCTGCTGATCGGCGGCCTGTTCTACAGCGGCGGCGCGATCCTCTACGCCACGAAGTGGCCGAACCCGTGGCCCACCGTCTTCGGGCATCACGAGTTCTTCCACGCGGCCACGGTGCTGGCCGCGTTGACCCACTACGCGGCGGTGTGGCTCGTGGTCCTGCGCTGAGCGCATAGAGTCGACGGGGAGGTCGGACGAGAGGGGCGGCGCAGGCAATGGAACAGCGTGCGTCCGAAAGCCGCGCGGCGATTCGGCATCCGCGCCGCGAGCGCCGGTGCGCGGGCGGGCCGAGGCCCGATCGGGCGGTGATCCACCCCATCGCCTGCTCCGCGCTGCCGGACGACGGACCGACGATGCCGCGGTGCGGCTGGTCGGCGGGCGGGTCCGGGGAGATCACCGGGAAAACTCCTGTGCCGGTCGCCGTGGCTCTATGCTGCTCGTTCGTGTTCTCCGTCGCCGCCTCGTGTGGCATCGCCCTGCCGTTTCCGGCGGTCGCGCGGCGTCTGCCGCCCTCGGGACGGGCGCTCGGTGATCTTCGGTCGGCGGAGTCTCCGGTATCAGCCCGGATCGCGAAGCACCAGCCGCTGCGCTCGGGCAGCTGCGGGAACCCTGCGACCGCCGCCTTCGGAAGGCGGGTCATCACCCCAGCAGGTGCGGAGTCCATGGCGGGCGCGGCACCTACACCGGAGCGGGCCCGCACCGGCCGGGCATCGGGATCGCGAATCCGATGATCGCGAAACTCGTCCTCTGGGCGCTCAAAGCGCGGGGTGGCCTGGCCGCGCTGGTCACCACGGCGAATCTCAGCGGTCTCGCGGTGATCGTCACCCAGCTGTGGCTCAACGGGTTCCTCGGCAGGCTGGGCACGGATTGGGTGCGGGCGCTCGCCTTCGTCGGCATCTATCCGGCGGTGGGGTTCGTGGCCGGCATCGTCCTGGCCGTGCGCGATCGCAAGTTGTACTTCGGCTGGCTCGACGCAGGGCGCAAACCCACGGAGGTGGAGGCGCGGCGCCTGCTGCTCCTACCCGTCGCGATCAGCATGCGCGCGCTCGCGCTGTGGATTCCCGGCGTGATCGTGGCGACGGTCATCTTCGCGCGATTGAGCCCGGACAACGATCCCGGCGTGACGGCGGCGCTGTTCACGATCGGCGCCTTCGAGTCGGCGGCGGTCACCTTCCTGATCGTGGACCGGTTGATCCGGCCGACGATTCCGGTGGTCGCCGGGGTGCTCGGCTGGACCATGCACTGGAGTTCCTCCGTGCTGGTGCGGGTCGTGCTGACCTGGGCGGTGGCGGCGGCGCTCCCGCTGCTCATGCTGATCGTCGTGCTGGCCGATCCGGTGGCCGCCGCGCCCGACCGGGTGCGCACGGCCATCTACCTGTCCGCGGTCGGGATCGGTGTGGGCGCGCTGGCCACGGCGTTCCTCGCCCGCGCGGTCGCCGCGCCGATGCGCACCCTGCGTCGCGCGCTGGACCGCATCGCGCAGGGCGATCTCGGTGCCCGGGTGCCCATCGGCAGCACCAGCGAGATCGGCCGCTTGGAGCACTCGGTCAACGAGCTGGCGGCGAACCTGCGCGAGCGGGAGCGGATGCGGGAGGTCTTCGGCAGGCACGTCGGCCCCGAGGTGGCCGAGCGCGCCCTGGCCCGCGGGGCGGATCTCAGCGGTGACGTGCGCGAGGTGTCGGCGCTGTTCGTCGACGTGACCGGGTCGGTGGAGCTGTCCACCGGGCTGCCGCCGCAGGAGTTCGTCGCCAAGCTCAACCGCCTGCTCGCGATCGTCGTCGCGGCGACCGAGGAGAACAACGGCCTGGTCAACAAGTTCGAGGGCGACGCGGCGCTGTGCGTCTTCGGAGCGCCGATCGCCCTGCGCGACAACGCGACCCCGGCGTTGCGGGCGGCGCGGCGCATCCGGGACGAGGTGCTCGCCACCGGAGAGCTCGACATCGGGATCGGCGTCGCGCGCGGCCCGGTCTTCGCCGGCGACGTCGGCTCCGACACCCGGCTGGAATTCACGGTGATCGGCGACGCCGTCAACGAGGCCGCCCGTCTCACCACGGCGGCCAAGGAGGTGCCGCGGCGAATCCTGGTGAGCCAAGCGGTGATCGAGGCCGGTACGGAAGACGAACGGGCCAAGTGGACGTTCTACGACACCATCGTGCTGCGCGGCATGAAGGACCCGACGTTCTGCTGGACCGACATCGACACCTCCGGCGCTCGAACCGAGCGCGTCGAGACCCGCACCGCGAAACTCGACAGCGCCGACCTGCCCGCCGACACCAACCCGGTCATCGAGATCCACACGGTCGCGGAGCCACCCGACGGCACCGAGCTGCCGGACGCCGAATTCGACGCTCCGCACCGGCGTTAGATCGCCGCGCGCACCGGGTTCTCGGGCCAGGAGAGCCCGCCGGACACGGCATCGCGGTAGTCCTGCGGCCGCCTCGGCAACATGATCGAGCGCTGATGCCGCAGGCTCACCGCATCGACGCCGCTCGATCTGTGCCGAGTTCGTTCCGGCCGACCTCGGTGGCCGGTAGATCGATCAGGTCCGTGCGGTCGCCGTCCCGCCCGCCGTGGCAGCGGAATCATCGGCGCCTGTGCGCCAACCGTTCGACCGCCACCCGCCGGCGGACGCCTGATCCGCTCGGCGCGTCCAACAATCTCGCGGCGTTCCTCGTCCGCGCCGCGCCGCGGGATGACGCTGGATCGCCTCCGTGAAGCTTCCCGCCCGGCCGAGACGGCACCGCGCAACTGTCCAGCATGGGTATCGCGGCGGGCACGTCGAGGGACCGCCAGCGGCCGGTGCGGCCGACCGAGCAGCACGCCGACGAGCTCGTGGACGGCGGTGCGGGGCACGCACAGCAGGAACTCGACCGGATCGGCTCGCATGCAGCGGTGGTCCGGCCGGGGCGGTGAGTTCACTTTCGGCTGCCGCTCCACCGAGAGGCCTCTGATGCCGTGGAGGCCGGACTCGAGACCGGGCCGGTGCGGCCCGGCCCGGATACCCGGCCGCTAAGTGCGCAGCAGTGCCGTGCGGAGCTGGTCGGGAGTGGAGACCGGGAGGTCGCAGACGGAGCCGCGGCAGACGTACGCGGCGGCGGCGTCGCGGACAAGGGGCCGATCGGCCAGCAACGGGACGGCGTTCGGGGCGGCGGCGAGGACGACGGAACCCCCGGGGGCGGCCGAACGAGCCGTGGCGAGCAGCTCGGCGGAAGGGGCCGCCGCTTCGGTGGCGATGGCGACTTGCAGCGGGCCGCGCAGGGCCGCCTCCGCCACGGTGAGCCACTGGCCCGCCGAGCGCGGCGCGCGCGCCAGCACGATCGCCCCGCGGTCGAGCGTGCGGTCGGCGAGCTCCCGGTAGCGGACGGCCCGTTCCGGGTCGCTCGCGGCCGCGGCGGTGAGCAGCGCTTCGGCCAGTGCGGAGGCGCCGGCGGGGGTGGCGCCGTCGATCGGGTCGCGCGGTCGGGCGACGAGGGTTTCGGCGTCGTCGGCGGTGTCGAACCAGCTGCCCGGTCGGTCGGGGTCGGCGAAGTGCTCGATCGCGATGTCGAGCAAGCGCTGGGCGTCGTCCAGCCAGCCGAGTTCGCCGGTGGCCTGGTGCAGCGCGAGCAGTCCGGTGACCAGCCAGGCGTGGTCCTCCAGGATGCCGGGCGCCGCGCCGGCGACCCCACCGAGCGAGGCGCGCCGCAGCCTGCCGTCCACCACGTGCTCGGCCAGCAGGAAGCGCGCGCACCGGACGGCGGCGGCGGTCCATTCCGGCTCGTCCAGCGCGCCCGCCGCCTCGGCGAGCGCGGTGATCGCCATCCCGTTCCACGCGGTGACCACTTTGTCGTCCCGGTCCGGCTGTGGACGGCGGTCGCGGGCGGCGATCAGCGCCGCGCGGACGTGTTCCAGCCGCGCGGCGTCCTGCGGCGTGGCGGGTTCGGTGTATCTGGTCAGCACCGAGGTGCACTGTTCGAAATTGCCCGCGGTGGTGACGCCGAAGAATTCGGCTGCCCACGCCCCGTCGATCGGACCGAGCACACCGGCCAGTTCGGCGGGCGTCCACACGTACGTCGCGCCTTCGACGCCTGGCTTGCCGGGTTCCAGGTGGGTGTCGGCGTCCAGCGCCGAGGCGAAACCGCCCTGTGCGGTCCCGAGGTCGTCGAGCAGGAACCGCACGGTTTCCCGGGTGACCCGGTGCGACAACGACTCCGGAAGCCGCGATGTGCTGCGCCGGGCCAGGTGCGCGTAGGCGCGCAGCAGCTGGGCGTTGTCGTAGAGCATCTTCTCGAAATGCGGCACCACCCAGGCGGCATCGACCGAGTACCGCGCGAACCCGCCGCGCAACTGGTCGTAGATGCCGCCGCGGGCCATGGCTTCGGCCGTGCGGGCCACCACGTCGAACACCGCCCGGTCGCCGGTGCGCTCCCAGTGCCGCAGCAGGCCCTCCAACAGCGCCGACGGCGGGAACTTCGGAGCGCCGCCGAACCCCCCGTGTTCGGCATCCTCGTCGCGCAGCACGGCGGCGACGGCGTGGGCGAGCAACTCCGGGGTGATCGTCAGGTCCGCGTCGGGCAGTCCCCCCGCTTGGTCGCGCAGCGCCGCGGCCACCTGCGCGGAGGCCTGGTTCACCTCCTCACGCCGGTGCTGCCAGGTTTCCGTGACCGCGGTGAGCAATTGGGTGAACGACGGCATGCCGCCGCGCGGAAGCTTCGGGTAGTAGGTGCCGCAGTAGAACGGTTCGCCGTCCGGAGTCAGGAAACAGGTCATCGGCCAGCCGCCTTGCCCCGTCATCGCGACCGTGGCGTTCATGTAGACCGCGTCCAGGTCCGGCCGCTCCTCCCGGTCGACCTTCACGCAGACGAAATTCTCGTTCATCTGGTCGGCGGTGGCCTGATCCTCGAACGACTCGTGCGCCATCACGTGGCACCAGTGACAGGACGCGTACCCGACCGACAGCAGGACGGGCACGTCCCGCTCCCGCGCTTCGGCCAGTGCCTCCGCGTCCCACTCCCGCCAGTGCACCGGGTTGTCCGCATGCTGGCGCAGGTACGGGGACGTCGCCTCTCCGAGCCGGTTCATGGCTCCACCGTACGACCCTTCTCGGCGCCGTGCGGGCACCTTGTCCGTGACTCTCCCGTGACCCGGGGACGACGCGGAGGTGCACACGCCGCGCCGCGTACGGGGCGAAGAAGGCCACCGCCGTGCCGAAGGGCTGGTCTCAGTTCCGGCGCGGCCAGCGTCTGGTTGTCGCCGTGCTGCGGCTGGTCGCTCCAGACCGGCACGGTCCACCGGCACTTTCCCTCCAAGGAAGCGCTCTATCTGGCCGTCGCGATCGATCAGCTCGAGCAACTGGTCGCGGAGGCGAAGCAGATCGCCGCCAACGGGACCTCCGACGTGGCTCTGTTGTCGCGGATGATGGCCTCCGGCGCGCGGAACGCGACCGTGAGAACCGCGCTCGCGGCCGCGGATACGACTTGCGAACCGCCGCGCCGGACCTCGCCACCCACCAGGTCGCGGGCCTGCTCGACCGCGCCCAGTCCGTCGGCGCCGCACGCCGAGACGTCACCGTCGAAGAACTGATGGCGCTGCTCGCCGGCGCATTCGCCGCGATCCGCCACGCCGGAGCCGAGACGAGTGAGACACGTTCTGCCCACATAGCCCACATAGCCCACATCATCCTCGACGGAATACGGCCGCGGCGAAATTGAGAATGTTCTCGGCGACAGCTGCCAGACTTTTCAGCTCTCTGGAAACAGCGGGCTACGTGCGGGCCATTACCTCGCGCCCGACATATGCCAGCAACCGGCGATGTGCCGGTTCGTCCGCGGCGACGAGCACCTCGGGACCGAAAATGCCGGGGGCGCGGAAGGAATCGATGCCGCCCATGGTCTGCATGGTGGCGAGCAGTTCGCCACACAGCTGGTCGTCGGCCAGATCCGGCCGATCGATGGCGACCGCGATGTCTATCCCGTGCACCAGAACCTCGGTGAGGTGCACCAGCGCGGCCGTGGGGCCGGGCAGTTCCCCGAGCGAGATGCCCACCGTGCCGTCCAGCGCGTCGGGCCGGTGCCAAGCGGCGCGGTCCACTTCCGCGGCCGCGGCGTACGCACCCTGCGGATCACCGCCGAGCCAGTCGGATTCGTGGTCGGCGCCCGCGTCCGTGCCGCTCAGCGCCGCCGCGAAGAGGTGCATACCGCCCACCGTGTGGTTGAGAACGGCACGGACATCCCAGTCCCGGCACGGCGTCGGCGTCGTCAGGCCCGCTCCCGCCACGGCGGCGACGATCGCTCCGGTCGCATCCAGTGCGCGGTCGATCTGTCCGATCACGTTGTCCATGAGCATCCTTCGGTCGAGCGGTTTGGCTGAATTGGTAACACAGGACACCGACAAGCGCGCGGCAATGCGAACTCCAGCTTGCGCCGAAAAAGTTGCCGACAGTGTGCTTCTCGTGACCCCTGGTTGAATCGGATGCGCGTGCGCTACAACGCGACCCAGAAACGCGCGAACCGGCCCCGGCGCCGACCACGTCTACTTCGGACCCAAAAGTGTCGCCACCTTTTCTCGAACGCCCGACCGGCGAATTCTCCTTTCCACGGGGGAACTGGCGATCCGCGCGTTCACAGCGGCGCGGTAGGGGAACCCGAAAGGCGTGCGCGGGCCGATTCGGTGGCACCGTCTTCCAGGGTCATCCACAGCGCGGGGTGCCATCGGCGAGGCGGTATCCCGCTGCTGGAAGCGGGCCACGTCGCCGACTGGCCGTTCTGAGCGGCCGGGGCCGAAACCGTTCCGCGGTCTCGGCCCCGCAGTCTGCCGGAGCACGCCGTCGGCCGCCGGACCGACGCGGCCTTCCGGAGCCCTCATGGCTCACCCCAGCACCGGGTAGTTCGCCCGGATGACGCCGTGCGGGTCGCGGGCCCGTTTGATCTCCCGCAGCCGGGTCAGCGTCGCCGAATCGAACGCGGCCTCGGCCGACTCGCCGGGCGTGAGGAAGGTATACGGCTTGCGGCCGCCGATCTGCCCGCTCACCGCGTCGACGATGGCGGTGCGCCGCGCCTGAACCGCGTCGCGCAGGTGCGGCAGCCCGACACCGAGGCAGTAGAGCAGGTACGGCTCCGCGATCGGACCCCGCGCGCCACCGTCCGGCCCGGCTTCGGCCAAGGCGCCACCCAGATGGCGGATCTGCACGTTGGCCAGCGGGGCGACCGGTTCCTCGATCAGGGTCTTGACCACGGCGTCGCCCAGATCGGTCAACTGCTCCGCACGGGACAGCGACGGGCTCGGGTCGGTGGGTTCGGCGGTCACGGAGCCGATGTCGGCGGGCCCGAAAACACCACGCTTGTCGAGAACGGTGTCCCCGATGGCGTCGAACGCGGCCACCAGCGCCCGGCCGCGATCGGGATCACCCAGGTAGACCGCGTCCACGCCGACCATCGGCGGTGCGTCCGGGATCTGCAGACGCTGGAACCACACCGACAGTTCGTCCGGAGCCGCGGCGGTGACCTCCCGGAAGGCGTCGAACACGTCGCGAATCCGCGCTTGCGGCCACAGCATGCGCCCGCCGAACAGTTCCGGCGCGGGGAACAGGTCGAACTCGAGCGCCGTCACCACGGCGAAGTCGCCGCCGCCGCCGCGCAGCGCCCAGAACAGCTCCGGATCGTCCTGGGGCGTGACCCGGCGCTGAGCGCCATCGGCGTCGACGATCTCGAACGCGCGCACCGCGTCGGAAGCCCAGCCGTACTTGCGGCCGAACCAGCCCATGCCGCCGCCGAGGGTGTAACCGGTGACGCCGACGACCGGGTTGCTGCCCGCAAGGCCGGTCAGCCCGTGCCTGGCCGAGGCCGCCTGCACCCGGCCCCACGGCACTCCGGCGCCGACGCGCGCCACCCGACGCGCGGGGTCGATGTCGATGCCGTCCAACAGCCCGGTGCGCAGCAGGATCGCCTCGGGCACCCCGCCGGACGCGCCGTGGCCGGTCGGCTGGGTGACCACCGGCACGCCCACGCGGCTCGCGTACCGGACCACGGCCGCGACGTCACCGGCGTCCCCGGCCCGCACCACGGCGGCCACCGGCTGGTCGACGGTCGTCGTCCACGGCCGCGCCGCGGTCTCGAAGCCCTCGTCACCGGCCACCAGCACGCGGCCGGGCAGCGTGGCGCGCAGTTCGTCGAATGTCATTGCTCTGTCCTGACTCTCAGCGTTCGGAAGCAGACGCGCGCAACGAAATCCGGGTGCCGGCCTCCGGCGGGAGGCCGCGGTTCGCGCCGCGACTACCTCATTGACGAAAGAGAGCGCGGAAAGGTAACAACGAGCAGGTCAAAGGGGTTTCCGGGTCAGTCCGGCCCGGCGCGCCCTTCGGGGTCGGCGCCCTTCGGCTCCTCGGCACGACGGGTGATGCCGTGTTCGGTGCCCTCGTCTGCCTCCTGGTCCGGCTCGGGATGCTCGGGCTCGAAGGTCGCCGGCAGGCCCTTGATGTGCCGGTTCATCGACCGGATCAGCAGGAAGGTGCCCGCGAGCAGGATCAGGACAATGACCAGGCCGAGCGGCGACGCCTTGCCGAACTCGGGGCCGGTCGGCGTCCCGGGTGTCTGGGCGAGCAGGACCAGCGTCACGACCGCTCGTCCTCGATGCCTGCGAACAGGTCGGTCTCCGGCAGCTCGGTGCGCACGCGGGTCTTGGCCAGCTCGAACTCCTCGGTCGGCCACAACCGCTGCTGCATCTCCATCGGGATGGCGAAGAACGCGCCGTTGGGGTCGATCTGCGTCGCGTGCGCGCGCAAGGCGTCGTCGCGCTGCGGGAAGTACTTGGCGCAGTCGATCTGGGTGGTGATCCGGGAGAACACGTCGCCGCGCTCGGCGGCGTACTTGCGCATCCGGTCCAGCCACTCCTGCAGCGGGAACGGCTCGCCGAGCCGCTCGTACTCCGCGGCGAAGATCTCCATCCGCTTCATGCTGAAGCCGTGGTCGTAGTACAGCTTGAGCGGCGTCCACGGCTCACCCGCGTCGGGGAACCGCTCGGGGTCGCCCGCCGCCTCGAACGCCGCCACCGACACCTCGTGGCAGCGGATGTGGTCGGGGTGCGGGTAGCCGCCGGTCTCGTCGTAGGTGGTCATCACGTGCGGCTTGAACTCGCGCACCACCCGCACCAGCGCCTCGGTGGCCTCCTCCAGCGGAACCAGCGCGAAGCTGCCCTCCGGCAGCGGCGGCAGCGGGTCGCCCTCGGGCAGGCCGGAGTCGACGAAACCGAGCCAGTGCTGGCGCACGCCGAGCGCACGGGCGGCGGCGGCCATCTCCTCGCGGCGGATCTCGTGGATCCGCTCCAGCACGCCGGGCGTGTCCATGGCCGGGTTGAGGATGCTTCCGCGCTCTCCGCCGGTCAGCGTCACGACGAGGACGTCGTGTCCTTCGTCGGCGTAACGGGCGGTCGTCGCGGCACCCTTGCTGGATTCGTCGTCTGGGTGGGCGTGCACCGCCATGAGGCGAAGGCCACTCACGTCTCGTTCTCCGTCGCTCTCGGTCGCGGGTGTCGGGGCTTCGTTACCTATAGTTCCATTCGACCCGCTTTTGTTCCGACGTACCCCCCGGGAGCGACCACCATGAGCCAGCCAGCGCCCGACGACGGCGGTGACGCGAAGGCGGCGGCTGCGAGCGGTCCACCGGCCGACCGGTACGGCGCCGGGCCGCGCAAGCCGCGCCGCTGGATCGTGCCGGTGCTCGGCGTGCTGGTGGTGCTCGCCGGGCTCGGCGTGGCCTACCTGGGCTACCAGAAGTACGGGCCGGAGGACATCGAGGCCGAGCAGCTCGGCTACGTCGTCGTCGACGACTCGACCATGACCATCCGGCTGAAGGTCACCCGCGCCGACCCGCGGCAGCCGGTGGTGTGCTTCGTCCGGGCCATGGCCCGCGACGGTTCCGAACTCGGCCGCCGCGAGGTGCTGATCGAGCCGTCGAGCAGCGGAACGGTCGAGTTGACCACCGTCGTGCGGTCCTCCGCGCGGCCGGTGTCGGGCAGTGTGTACGCGTGCAGCGATCGGGTACCCAGCTATCTGCGAGTTGGCTGATTTCCGCGCATAAACCCGCGATTTAGCCGCGAAATCAACTCCGACCTGCACATTTGTGAATCATGCTAAAATGGCGTGATACACGGTTCCGAAGCTCGGAGCCGTGTTTGCTGCATTGGCGGCCAGCGCTGACGGTTCGGGCTTGCGAGCTCGCCCGAGACCAGGGCCTGTCGGGGTTCGATGAACTTCCCAGGATCGCTCTAGCCGTCGACTGGCGCGTGCCCGCTTTCGGGTGAGCACACGCCGGTGCTCAGGGAATCCCGGCCTGCCGGGAACAACTACTAGGGAGTGATCGAGATGACTGAGACGCAAGTGACCTGGCTGACCCCGGAGTCGCACGACAGGCTCAAGAGCGAACTCGACGCGCTCATCGCCAATCGTCCGGTCATCGCCGCCGAGATCAACGAACGCCGGGAAGAGGGCGACCTCAAGGAGAACGGCGGGTACCACGCGGCGCGCGAGGAGCAGGGTCAGCAGGAGGCGCGCATTCGCCAGCTGCAGGAGCTGCTGAACAACGCCAAGGTCGGCGTCGCGCCGACCAAGTCCGGCGTCGCGCTTCCCGGGTCGGTCGTCAAGGTCTACTACGACGGCGACGAGACGGACACCGAAACCTTCCTGATCGCCACCCGCGAGGAGGGTCTCCGCGATTCCAAGCTGGAGACGTACTCGCCGAACTCCCCGCTCGGCGGCGCGCTCATCGACGCCAAGGTGGGCGAGACCAGGGAATACACCTTGCCCAATGGGAACACGATGAAGGTCACCCTGCTCAGCGCCGAGCCCTACCACAGCTGACGCGCTCGGCCGCGCCGCCACGGCAGGCCGAAACCCCCGCGGACACGAGCGGCCGCGCCCGATCATCGGGTGCGGCCGCTTCCTCATGTCCGTGAACTTAGCTCAATGCCTGCTCGATGTCCGCAAGCAGGTCGCTGACATCCTCGATGCCGACCGAGAGCCGCACCAGATCCGCGGGAACCTCCAGCTCGGAACCCTCGGTGGAGGCGTGCGTCATCGCGGCCGGATGCTCGATCAGCGACTCGATGCCGCCCAGGGACTCGGCCAGGGTGAACACCTCGGTCCGCGCGCAGAACTTGCGCGCCGCCTCGACGTCGCCGCCCAGACGCACCGAGATCATCCCGCCGAAGCGCCGCATCTGCTTGGCCGCGACCGCATGGCCCGGGTGCTCCGGCAGGCCCGGGTAGATCACCTGGGAGATCGACGGGTGCCCGGACAGGAACTCCGCGATGGTCTCGGCGTTGTCGCAGTGCCGGTCCATGCGCAGGGCGAGGGTCTTGGCGCCGCGCAGGGTGAGGAACGCGTCGAACGGGCCCGGCACCGCGCCCGCGCCGTTCTGCAGGAACGCGAACGCCGCGTCGAGTTCCGGATCGTCGGTGATCAGCGCGCCGCCGATGACGTCGGAGTGTCCGCCGAGGTACTTGGTGGTGGAGTGCACCACGATGTCGGCGCCGAGCAGCAGCGGCTGCTGCAGGTAGGGCGTCGCGAAAGTGTTGTCGACGACGAGCTTCGCGCCCGCCGCGTGCGCGACGTCGGCCAGCGCGGGGATGTCGCCGATGCTCAGCAGCGGGTTGGTCGGGGTTTCGATCCACACCAGCTTGGTGTTCGGCCGGATCGCGGCGCGCATCTCGTCCACGTTGAACACGTGGGCGGGCGAGTGCTCGATGCCCCACTGGCTGAAGACCTTGTCGATCAGCCGGAAGGTGCCGCCGTAGGCGTCGTCGGGGATCACGATGTGATCGCCCGGACGCAACGTGGCCCGCAGCGCGCAGTCGGTCGCGGCCATGCCGGACGCGAACGCCCGGCCGTAGCGGCCCGATTCCAGCGCGGCGAGGTTCGCCTCCAGCACCGACCGCGTCGGGTTGCCGGTGCGGGCGTATTCGAAACCGCCGCGCAACCCGCCCACGCCGTCCTGGGCGAACGTCGAACTCGCGTAGATGGGCACATTCACCGCGCCGGTCTGCGGATCGGGTTCGTATCCGGCGTGCACGGCCCGTGTGGAGAATCCCAGCTCGCTCATGTGGTCAGCCTATCCGGGGCGATTCCCGGGCAACTTCCCGGTGTGTGCATACAGCGGGCGCGCGCGCAGGCGAATCGGGCGAATACGGACAATGGCGTCGGCGTAACGAGATCGAGCCTCTGATTTCGACCGAATTACGTCAAGGGCACTACCAGCTCGGAAATCTTGCGGTCAGGCAAGGGGCGTGAGTTCGGTCTCACTCTTCGGCCGCCCCTTTAGGCTGAGTCCATGGTCACTGTGGAAGAACTGTTCGCCACCGACGCGTTGCTGTCCGACGAGGAGCGCGAGATCCGGGATACCGTCGCCACCTTCGCGGCTCAGCGACTGCGCCCGCATGTCGCGGAGTGGTTCGAGGCGGGCACCTTCCCGGCCCGCGAGCTCGCCCCTGAGCTGGGTGCGTTGGGGCTGCTCGGCATGCATCTGGAGGGATACGGCTGCGCCGGCATGTCGGCGACCACCTACGGCCTGGCCTGTCAGGAGCTGGAGGCGGTGGACTCCGGTATCCGCAGCATGGTCTCGGTCCAGGGTTCGCTGGCGATGACCGCCATCCACAAATACGGCTCGGAGGAACAGAAGCAGCAGTGGCTGCCCGAGCTGGCGGCGGGCCGCGCCATCGGCTGCTTCGGGCTGACCGAGCCCGACTTCGGCTCGAACCCGGGCGGCATGCGCACCAGGGCCAAGCGCGACGGCGCCGATTGGGTGCTGAGCGGCTCGAAGATGTGGATCACCAACGGCTCGGTGAGCGATGTCGCGGTGGTCTGGGCGCAGACCGAAGACGAAGGCAAGCAGGTGATCCGGGGGTTCCTGGTCCCGGCCGGAACGCCGGGGTTCACGGCGCGGGAGATGCGCCGCAAACTGTCGCTGCGCGCGTCGATCACCGCGGAGCTGGACCTCGACGACGTCCGCCTGCCCGCCGACGCGGTGCTGCCGGGGTCGCGCGGACTCGGCGCGCCGCTGGCCTGCCTGAGCGAGGCGCGCTTCGGCATCGTCTTCGGCGCGCTCGGCGCCGCGCGAGACTGCCTGGCGGCCACCATCGAGTACGCCAGGACCCGCGAGGTGTTCGACAAGCCGCTGGCCGCCTACCAGCTCACCCAGGCCAAGCTGGCCGACATGGCGCTGGAGTTCGGCAAGGGCCAGCTGCTCGCGCTGCACATCGGACGGCTGAAGGACCGCGGCGTGGTCACGCCGGAGCAGGTGAGCGCGGGCAAGCTGAACAGCACGCGCGAGGCCATAGCCATCGCCCGCGAGTGCCGGACCATCCTGGGCGCCAACGGCATCACGCTCGACTACCCGGTGCTGCGCCACGCGAACAATCTGGAGTCGGTGCTCACCTACGAAGGCACGGCGGAGGTGCACCAGCTCGTGCTCGGCCGGGCACTGACCGACGCCAACGCCTTCCGTTGACAACCGCGGCCGCGTCGCGCGATCCGGCGTCGCGCTGGGGCACCGAGCACGACGCCGGGGTCCCCGGCGAGAAGAGTGCGGATGGATTGCCGGATGCCGCTCGCTGATCGCATCGGCCCGAGTCCGCCCTCTCGGAGCCGGACCACCGTCCCGTAGCCGGTCGGACGCCGGCCCGTCGCGGCGCGGATCACGCTCTGCCGGAACGAGGTTCGGGCCTGCGCGAGACCCGCACGGACACTACTGTCGGTGCATGTCGTCGATCCGCGCCGCCGAGATTCTCGCGGCACTGTCGCTGACCACCGATCTCGCCACCGGGATGCCGTTCGAGAAGGGGCTGGCCACCTGCCTGGTCGCCACCGGCCTGGCCCAGCGGGTCGGGCTGCCGGAAGCCGAGCGCCGTGCGGTCTTCCATGCCGCGCTGCTCGGCGGCCTCGGATGCACCGGCCGCGCTTCGGAGAACGCGCAGGCGTACGCCGACGACATCGCCTTCCAGCGCGCCTGTCATGTGCTGGATCCGGGCGATTCCGTCGTCTTCACCGAGCAGCTGCGCCGGTTCGGCGGCTGGGCGCCCGCCGCCCAGTCGGCGCTGCGCAATCGGTTCGTCGCCCGGTTGCGGTCCGGCTCCCCGCAGGCACTGCGCTCGTCGAGCGAGGTCGTCGAGGCGCTCGGATCGCAGTTGAGTCTGCCGGACGCGGCCGTTCGCGCCTTGACCGAGGTGGAGGAACGCTGGGACGGACTGGGCGCGCCGAACCGGCTGCGCGGGGAATCCATCTCGCTCGCCGGCCGGATCCTGCACGTGGCCGAACAGGCGGTACTCGCGCTCGACTCGGTCGGAGAGGAACGCGCGACCGTCCCCGGCCACCGCGACGCGCAGCCGGTGGACCCGGCCGCCTCGCACGACCGGGCACGCTTCGCTCTCGGCGCCGTGGCGAGACGGCTGGACGTCGTTGTCGACGAGTTGCGGCGACGCGCCGGCGGACATCTCGATCCCGATCTGGTCGCCGTGTGCGACGCCGATGCCATCCGAGCGGTGCTCGACGTCCCCGACCTGCTGGCCGCTGTCCTCGCCGCGGAGCCGGGGACGCCGTCCTCGTTCCCGTCCGCGCGATGGGATCGGCCCGGCTCGGCGCTGGCCATGTTCGTCGATTTGAAAGGGCGGTACCTGCTCGGGCATTCGGCGCACGTGGCGGGGCTCGCCGATGCCGCGGCGGTCCGGATGGGCGTGCCCGCCGGGGAACGGGAGGCCCTGCGCGCCGCCGCCCTGCTGCACGACCTCGGCCGGGCCGCGGTGTCGAGCGCGGTCTGGGACCGACGCGGTCCGCTCGGATCGTGGGATTGGAAACGCGTTCGACTGCGCCGTTTTTGGACCGATCGCATCCTGCGGCGCTGCCCCGGGCTCGCGGCGCTGGCCGATCTCACGGCGGGGCGCCACGAACGACTCGACGGCAGCGGCTGTCCGCGGGGCGAACGCGACCCCGCACCCGGCGCCCGATTACTCGCGGCCGCAGAGGTTTTCGCGGCCTGCACCGAAGCGCGGCCTTATCGTCCCGCCGCCCGGCCCGAGGAAGCCGCCGCTCAGCTGGCGGCCGAGGTCGCGGCGGGCCGCCTGGACGGCGACGCCTGTGCCGCCGTCGTCCGGGCCGCCGCGGACGACGCCCCTCCCTTCCCCGCCGCCCACGGCCTGTCCGAAGCCGAGACCGACGTCCTCCGGCTGCGCGCCCGCGGCCGCTGCGGCCGTGAGATCGCCGCCGAACTGCTGCTGCCCGAACGCGCCGTCACCCAGCACCTGGCCGAAATCCGCGCCAAGACCGGCCACCACACCCGAGCGGGTGCGGCCGTCTTCGCGATGACCCACCACATCCTCCCCGGCTGACTCCCGCGCACCGATATACGTCCGAACACCCGAAACGGACTGTGCGAAGAGCGTTCTCACCGGGGTGTGGAATCGGCGGCCAGCGCATTGTTACGTCTTGTCATTCAAGTGCCATGTGGGTGTCACCGGTAGGCCAGCGAAAGCGCGCATCATTCAAAGGGACCCGGCATTGGGGCGATGCCTCCACCCCCACACTATCGGAGGTGCACGATGCACAATTCGCCGATCGACCGCGACGCACGGCGGTCCGTTCAGAACGCACTGGGAGCCGGCCATGTTCGTGCGTGACCATCTGCCGCGGCGCCCGCACGGCGTCACACGGCCGCTGCCGGATCAGCGAGAACTGGTCGCCGCTTTCGGGGGCCACCCGAGCGAGTCGGCCGAAGACCACCCCCTGATCGGCTGGGCGAGCACACTGGCCGCGCTGCACCGGCAGCGGCATCGCGATCCGCTGGCCGCCGCCGGAATAGATTGCCGCCGCGCCGAACTGGTGGCCGCGATCGATGCGTGGGTGGTCGACCAGCTGCCGCGCAAGCGGGCAAATGACCATCTGCGCAGCGAGTCCATCGGCGCCACGGTCGACCGCATGGCCGCCGCCCATGTGCACGCCAGCCACCTGCTGCACACCGCGGAGAAGGTGTCCGACGCCCGGGTGCACGCCGCCTGGTACCGGCTGGCGCTGCTGGCCGACGAATGGACCGACCTGATCACCGGCGGCGTGCGCGAAACGGTCCGCGGTAGGAGACCGGCGTAGGCGCGCGGGCGGGACTCGCCGCACCGATCCGTGCGGCGCGGCGAACCGGCCTCGGCTACTTCCCGATGTTGCCCGTGCTGAGGAAGCCGAGCAGGTCGTGGCGGGTGATCACGCCGACGGGCTTGCCGTCCTCGACGACCATCAGCGCGTCGGTGTCCGAGAGCGCCTTCGTCGCGGCGGAGATCGGCTCGCCGGAGCCGATCAGCGGGAACGACGGGCTCATGTGCTGGGCCACCGAATCGGTCAGATTGGCCCTGCCCTCGAAGACCGCCGACAGCAGGTCGCGCTCGGACACGCTGCCCGCGACCTCACCCGCCATGACCGGCGGCTCGGCGCCGACCACGGGCATCTGGGAGACGCCGTACTCGCGCAGGATCTCGATGGCGTCGCGCAGGGTTTCCGACGGGTGGGTGTGCACCAGGTCGGGCAGCTCCCCGGACTTGCCGCGCAGCACGTCGCCCACGAGCGGTTCCGCCGTGCCGTCCAGCCGTTCGCGCAGGAAGCCGTAGGAGCTCATCCACTCGTCGTTGAAGATCTTCGACAGGTAGCCGCGTCCGCCGTCGGGCAACAGCACCACGACCACCGCGTCCGGATCGCGCCGCGCCACCTCGACGGCGGCGACCACCGCCATGCCGCAGGAGCCGCCGACCAGCAGGCCTTCCTCGCGGGCCAGCCTGCGGGTCATCTCGAAGGAGTCCGCGTCGGAGACCGCGATGATCTCGTCCGGCACGGCGGGGTCGTAAGCCGACGGCCAGAAGTCCTCGCCGACGCCCTCGACCAGGTACGGCCGCCCGGTGCCGCCGGAGTACACCGAACCCTCCGGGTCGGCGCCGATGATCCGCACCTTCCCGCCGGAGACCTCCTTGAGGTAGCGGCCCGTGCCGGTGATGGTGCCGCCGGTGCCGACGCCCGCCACGAAGTGGGTGACCTTGCCGTCGGTGTCGCGCCAGATCTCCGGGCCGGTGGTCTCGTAGTGGCTTTCCGGGCCGCCCGGGTTGGAGTACTGATCCGGCTTCCACGCGCCGTCGATCTCGCGGACGAGTCGGTCGGAGACGCTGTAGTAGCTGTTCGGGTGGTCCGGCGGCACGGCGGTCGGGCAGACCACCACGTCGGCGCCGTAGGCGCGCAGCACGTTGCGCTTGTCCTCGCTGACCTTGTCCGGGCAGACGAACACGCACTTGTAGCCGCGCTGCTGGGCGACCAGGGCGAGGCCGACGCCGGTGTTGCCGGACGTGGGCTCGACGATGGTGCCGCCGGGCCGCAGCTTCCCGGACCGCTCCGCGGCGTCGATCATCTTCACCGCGATCCGGTCCTTCGAGCTGCCGCCCGGGTTCAGGTATTCGATCTTGGCCGCGACCAGCCCCGCGTTCGGTCCGACGACCGAGTTCAACCGGACCAGCGGCGTGTTGCCGATGAGATCCACGACATGATCCGCGATGCGCATGGCCCCCATAGTTCCAGACGCACTAACTGTGAGTTCGCGCACGCCACGTGCAGCGGGCCGGGACTACCGGCGAACCGGCCGCCGCCGCCTTAGGATCGCTGCCATGAGGCAGTCGAACATTGCCCGCGCCGCAACGCTTCTGGCCGGATCCGCGGTGGCCCTGGTGGTCGGATCCGGCGCGCACGCGGAGGCGGCCACCGTGGAATTCCCGCAGGTGCCGACGCTCGCGCGCGGCGGTCTGTGCTGGACAAGCATCCGCACCTGGGCCGATACCAGCCCGGAATGGCCGGGGCGGGCCATCCTCAACGTCCGGGCGCTCCCCGTGAACGGCATCGGGCCGGGTTCCTACCCGCTGGCGCCGCTGTGTGAGGTCCGCACCACCGTGGCGTGGCGCAACGTCACCACCGGCGCGACGGGCAGCTACGACAACATCGTGGTCACCGGCATCTACGGCAGCATCCAGTACGCGCTGTTCCAGGACACCGGCCCCGGTCTCGTGGAAGTCACCGTCACCACCGATGCGGCGAGCATCCCCGCTCGCGGCACGTTCGTGGTCCCGGGCTGATCCCTGCGGACGGGACGCACGTTCGGACTCCGGCCCGTCGATCCCGTCGAAGCACGGACCCAGGCACGGGTGAGCGATCCTGGCGACTTCCGGCCACGCTCCCCAGGCGGCGGTGTGGTGTCCGTCGCCGCGTCCGCTGGAGCCGGCACGGGCCGTTGCCGGTGCCGCTCGTTCGCCGCTGGTCGACTCGGTGGATTCTCGTAAAATTCCCGGCGTGAGCGCATCTCGGTTTCCCTGGCGCACGGCCGCGCTGACCGGGGCCGCGGCCGTACTCGCCGGCTCCGGCGCTGGGACCGCTTGGTGGGCGACCTACCGCCTGCTCATGGCGCAGGCGGGTGTAGCGCGTGGAGTGATCGGCAGGGACACTTCGAAGCCACCCGAAGCGGACGGTATCTACACCCCGGGCTGCGCGGAGCCCGAGCCGTGGCGTGCGGGCAAGCAGGCCGATCTGCATCTGATGATCTTCGGCGATTCCACCGCGGCGGGCCTCGGCTGCACCGTGGCCGACGAGGTGCCGGGGGTGCGCCTGGCCCGGGGACTCGCCGATGCGACCGGGCAGCGGATCCGCCTGAGCACGAAAGCGATCTCCGGCGCCACTTCCAAGGGCCTGGCCGGGCAGGTGGACGCGATGTTCGTCGCGGGTCCGCCGCCGGATGCCGCGGTCATCCTCGTCGGCGCCAACGACGTCACCAAGAAGCACTCGATCCGTGCCTCCGCGCGCAGGCTCGCCGCCGCGGTGGCCCGTTTGCGCCGTGCGGACGCGGTGGTGGTGGTCGGCACCTGCCCGAATCTGGGCACCGTCGCGGCCATCCCGCAGCCGCTGCGCACCGTGGTGCAGAACTGGAGCGTGCGGCTGGCCAAGGCGCAGGATGTCGCGACGACGGTCGCGGGAGGGCACCCCGTGCGCATGGGCTACCTGCTCGCTCCCGAGTTCCGCGCCGCACCGGAGCTGTTGTTCTCCGCCGACGGTTTCCACCCGTCGGCCGCGGGATACGAGCTGGCCGCCGGGCAATTGCTCCCGGTGCTGCTGGAAGCGCTGGGTGGGACGGGCGCTTCCGGTACTCGGCGACGGGACGTAGATTCGGTAAGAACCCGCGAGTAACAAGGGTTCGCCAGAACCGTCCGACCCAAGGAGTCCTCATGCCTGAGGCCGTCATCGTTTCGACCGCGCGCTCTCCGATCGGCCGGGCCCGTAAGGGTTCGCTGGTCGATATGCGGCCCGACGATCTGACCACGCAGATTGTGCGGGCAGCGCTCGACAAGGTGCCTGCCCTGGACCCCGCCCAGATCGATGACCTGATCCTGGGCTGCGGCTCGCCGGGCGGTGAGCAGGGCTTCAACATCGCCCGCGTCGTCGCCGTGCAGCTCGGTTACGACTTCGTGCCCGGCACCACCGTGCACCGCTACTGCGCCTCCTCGCTGCAGTCCACCCGGATGGCCTTCCACGCGATCAAGGCCGGTGAGGGTGATGTGTTCATCTCCGCCGGTGTGGAGACGGTGTCGCGGTATGTGAACGGGTCGGCCGACAGCTGGCCCAACACGCAGAACCCGCTGTTCGCCGAGGCGCAGGCGCGTACCGCGAAGACCGCAGAGGGCGGCGCGGGTATCTGGCACGATCCGCGTGAGGACGGCCTGATCCCGGATGTCTACATCGCGATGGGCCAGACCGCCGAGAACGTGGCGACCTCCACCGGGATCACCCGCGAGGATCAGGACCGCTGGGGCGTGCGTTCGCAGAACCGCGCCGAGGAAGCGATCAAGAACGGTTTCTTCGAACGCGAGATCACCCCGGTGACGCTGCCGGATGGCACCGTGGTCAGCAAGGACGACGGCCCGCGCGCCGGGGTCACCTACGAGGCGGTCTCGGCGCTGAAGCCGGTGTTCCGCCCGGACGGCACCGTCACCGCCGGCAACTGTTGTCCGCTCAACGACGGCGCCGCCGCTTTGGTGATCATGTCCGACACCAAGGCCAAGGAACTCGGTTTGACGCCGCTGGCGCGGATCGTATCCACCGGTGTGTCCGGTCTGTCGCCGGAGATCATGGGCCTGGGCCCGATCGAGGCGTGCAAGCGGGCGCTGGCGCTGGCGGGCAAGACCATCGACGACATCGACCTGGTCGAGATCAACGAAGCGTTCGCGGTGCAGGTGCTCGGCTCGGCGCGGGAGCTGAAGATCGATGAGGACAAGCTGAACGTTTCCGGCGGCGCGATCGCCCTGGGCCATCCGTTCGGCATGACCGGCGCCCGCATCACCACCACGCTGATCAACAACCTGCAGACCCACGACAAGCAGTTCGGTCTGGAGACCATGTGCGTCGGCGGCGGCCAGGGCATGGCGATGGTCATCGAACGTTTGAGCTGACCCACACACGAAGGGGCGGTCGCCGGACATCCCGGCGACCGCCCCTTCGTCGTATGGCTAGTCGTTCTGGAAGTAGCTCAGCAGCCGCAGGATCTCGACGTACAGCCAGACCAGGGTGACGGTGAGGCCGAGGGCGACGCCCCAGGCCGCCCGCTCCGGAGCCTGCGCGCGGATCAGCTGATCGGCGGCGTCGAAGTCGAGCAGGAAGCTGAACGCGGCGATGGCGATGACCACCAGGCTGAACACGATCGCCAGCGGGCCGCCGTCCCGCAGGCCGAGGCCGCCGTCGATGAAGAAGCTGACGACCAGGTTGCCCAGCATCAGGACCAGGATGCCGATCATGGCGCCGACGATGATCCTGGTGAATCGCGGCGTGACGCGGATGGCGCCGGTCTTGTAGACCACCAGCATGCCCGCGAAGACACCGAAGGTGCCTAGCACCGCCTGGCCGATCAGCGCGCTACCGCCGACCCCGCCGAACTCGATATTGGTGAACATGAACGACAGCGCGCCGAGGAAAAGGCCCTCGGCCACGGCGTAGGACAGCACGATCGCCGGGTTGTCCATCTTGTTCGCGAAGGTCGCGATCAGCACGAGCACCAGGCCGACCAGGCCGCCGCCGATCACGAACAGCGGCGCGAGCGAGGTGTTCGCGTTGGTGAGGCCGTAGGAGACGATGGCGGACAGTGCGAGCACCGCGAGGGTGATGCCCGTCTTCGTCACCACGTCGTCGATGGTCATCGACCTGGTGGTGGGGGGAGCCTGCTGGTAGGGCTGCGGATACTGGCCGTACTGCTGCGGGTACTGGCCGTACTGGTTGCCGAACTGGCCCGCGGAAGTCACGCCGGAACCGAAGCTGGCGTATCCACCGCCCTCCTGCCTTGGCAGGTTCCTGAAAACCGGATTGCTCGTGGTACGCATGTGAACGGCGTCCCTTTCTGGAGTCGTTGCCGCTGTTCATCGAGTGGTTCACTCGATATCCAACTGCCCTGTCCAACGTTTGTCATCCGTCGCGAGTTCCCGGGGAGTCGCACAGAGCCGGACAAATCGGACTCTACCGCTGTCGTGGGTCGTGCAGACCACGCACCGACCGAGTGACGGTGAATTTCCGGTTCCGGCCCATCACATCGGTCCGGCCCACCATCCGTTCGACCACCGCTCGATAGTTCAGATGCGAGTTGTACACCGTCCACAGCTCACCGCCGGGCCGCAACACCCGCCCGGTCTCGGCGAACATCTTGATCGCCGATCCGGTGTGCACCGCGGCGCCGATATGGAACGGCGGATTGCACAGGACGAGATCCGCGCTGTTGTCCGCGGCCGAGGACATGGCGTCGTCGCGCACAACGCACACCCGGTCGGCGACGCCGTTCGCCTCGGTGGTGGCCCGCGCCGAGGCGACCGCGGCGGCGGACTGATCGGTGGCGATCACCTTGATGCCCGGCCGCGCCGTGGCCAGCGCGACGGCGAGGATGCCGGTGCCGCAGCCGAGATCGATGGCGTCGCGCGCGTCCGGCTTCATGAGTTTCAGATGCTCGAGCAGGAACCTGGTGCCGATGTCCAGGCGCGCTCCGGAGAACGCGGCGCCGTGCGCGACCACGTCGAGACCGAGTTCCTCCAGCCGATCGCGCACGGGGAACGGCCGTTCGGCGACGGGTTTCGGTCCCGCCACGAGCAAGGTCCGCGACTTCTGCCTGCCACGGCTGGCCCGCACCTCGGAGAACGATTGCGCGAGAACATCGTTCATCGACTTGGTCAGATACTTGTCCCGGCCGCCCGCGAACACCTCCACCGCCGGATCCGCGTAGCGCGCGATGGCGTCGGCGATCTCGGCCAGCCCGGCCAGCATCCGGGGCAGGCGAAGCAGCACCACCCGGGCATCACGCAGCAATCCGGGGCCGAGCGGATGTGCCGTGTAGCGATCCGACAAGCCGGCCGCGCGGGCGTTGTTGGCCAGGGCGAGTTCGCCGGTGAGCAAGTCCTGATGCACCCGGACGTCGCGCAGATCGTGCCCCGCGATGGCGCCGAGGGTCAGTGCGCCATAAGCGTCACCGATAATGGCTACTTTCCCGCTATCGGCAGTCGCGAGGGCGTCGGCTGCGACGTCGAGGATCAGCCGGTCAGCGGCGTCCACGGCGTAGAGGTTCAGCGCCTCCACGTCCGGATACCGCCGCAACCGGCCAAGTACGTCCTCGACATTTCCCACACCTCAAGTGTGCTAGATCGTTGCCGAATACTTGCGGCCACCCCGCCCTATCGATCTCGCCGAATTCTCGGCACGGTCGATAGGGCGCGGAAGTACGTCGCGGCAAGGGGTTTCGCGGGCGAATCGAACGACCTCGTGACAACGGGGAAGAATGATTCCGAGTTCGACAACCGAGGTCACAGATATTCGACGGCAGGAGCGCGGCACCGGTCGCGCGGCCCGTGCTTCCGGATTCCCGGAGAGCACCGAAAGTTCGATCGACGCGCTCGGTATACCTGGAGACCTGCCCGGTAGCCACGGGTTCCGCCGCAGCCTGGTGCGTTCCATGCACTGGAGCGGCGGCGGACGGACGTGTGGGCCACACCGCGGCTCTACCGAAGCCTTTGGCTCGCAGAGGGACACAATATTCATCCGAAGCGCCGATCCACTCGCTCTCGGCGGGGGCGACCCCCGCCGATGATCACTCCACTGGCGACGGTAGGACTTTCACCTGCCATGGCAATCAGTTGGCGATTGACCGGCCTGGACAGCCGATCACTCGAGGTGCACCGGTTCCCGCCCACGCGCGGAGGGCACCGACAATCTTTGGCGAATGCCCCGCAACGCTCTCCGGTTGCGCCGTTCGCGGCCTTCCGCTGAGTAGCATCGGGCCATGCGCAACAGGATGGTGCTCATGGTCGCGGTCGCGACGGCACTGCTCGCGGGCTGCGGGGAGGACGAGTCGGCACCGGGTCTTCCGGCCGCGCCGACCACCGCTACGCCCGCGGAGGTCGCGCAGGCGCCCGCCACCGGGGACGCCGCACCGAAGGAGGGTAAGCCTTCCGGCGACGCCGCGCTCACGGTGACCGACGTCCGCTTGGGGCGTCAGCCCGGCTTCGATCGCGTGGTCTACGAGTTGGGCGGGGTCGGCACGCCCGGCTGGATCGTCCGCTACACCGACCGCGCGGTGCAGGACGCCAGCGGCAATCCCGTGGACGTGGCGGGCCGATCGATCCTGGAAGTACGCATCCTCGGCTCGGCGTACCCCTTCGACAGTGGCGTGACGCCGTACGAGGGCCCCGACCCCGCCGTCGATCCGGCGGTCCCCGGCATCGCGGGCGTCTACCGGACCACGGTCTTCGAGGGCGTGACGCAGTCGTTCATCGGCGTGCAGTCCGACCGGCCCGCCTTCACCGTCACCACCCTCTCCAACCCGACACGGTTGGTCGTCGATATCGCTGACTAAATACCCGTACCGCCAACGGGTATACCCACGGGTAGACTCGGTGCTCGTGGTCGAACGCACCGTACTTCCCGCCGCCGGGCTCGCCCGGGTCCTCGGGATGCTGGCGTTGCTCGCCGGGGTCGTCGCGATGCACTCGGCGGTCTTCGGACTTCCCGGCCACACGGCAGGCGCACACACCGCCCTCGCGCCCACTTCCGTAGCGGCACCCGGCGGACCAACTGTCGCCGCGTCCGCCGCAGGGCATGCGTCCGGCTCACCTCATCGGCACGCGACACTGCCGCCCACGGGCAACGCCGCAATCGACCACAACCCACTCCCACCACACACGGACGACGCCGCGACCGCCCACGACCCACTTCCGCCGCGCAACCCGCCGTCGGCAACGCACAACGCCACAACCGCCCACAACGCGCTGCCACCACACGGCCCACAGGCACCCGCAGGCACCGCTGCGACCGCCCGCGACCCGCTACCGCCGCAGGCTCGGGCGCACCGCGACAACCAGGAAGTCTCCGGCGCGCCGATGGCAACTTCCGGCGACTCGTCTCCGCAAGCCGTCTGGGCGACCGTCACGGCGAAGATCTCCCCCTGCGCGGACGGCGGGTGCGACGGCGCGCACAGCGCACTGCACGGCTGTGTGTTCATCTTGGTCGCTTCGATCGCATCGGCCGCGTTGGTGCTGCTTCTCCGGTTGGCGGTCGATCGTCCCGGTGGTGGCGCGGCGCGCCCGCGGCACTGGCGGGCGCGGCGGGAACGGCCGCCGCCATGGACCGTGCTCACCTTGGCCGAACTGGCGATTCTGCGGATCTGACAGGTCCGCCGCCGCCGTGTGTCCGAACCACGGTGGCGGCGCTGTCCACTCCATCCTCAGACTTCCGCACTTCGCAAGGAGCGACCCATGTTCATCACTCGCACCCGATCGGCCCTCGCGCTCGCCGCCGTGGCCGCGGTGAGCCTCGCCGGATGCGGCGACGCCGACACCGGACACACCACCGAGCACGGTCCATCGACCACCACGTCGGCCGTCACGACCACGCCCGCCCACGCCGAGCACAACGACGCCGACGTGATGTTCCTGCAGATGATGTACCCGCATCACGCTCAAGCCGTGGAAATGGCACGGCTGGTGCCGAGCCATACCGACAACCAGCAGTTGCGGGCGCTCGCCACTCAGATCGAGCAAGCACAGGCGCCGGAGATGCAGCAGATCACCACCCTTTTGCAGAGCTTCGGCCAACCGGCGCCCACCGCGACCGAGGGGCACGGCGGCCATGACATGCCCGGCATGATGTCCGCCGAACAGATGGCGGCGCTGGGCGCGGCATCAGGTCCCGACTTCGACCGCCAGTGGCTGACCATGATGATCGAGCACCACGCGGGCGCGATCACCATGGCCGAGACCGAGCTGGCCCAGGGTGAGAACGCCGACGCCAAGGCGCTCGCCGAGCGGATCATCGCCGCTCAGCGGGCCGAGATCAACCAGATGCGGGCCATGCTCGGCCAGAGCTGACCCGTGGCCCCGCGCCGATATCGGTTGTCCATCGATATCGGCTCGGGCCCGCGCGGTGAGCCCGCGCGACGTACGGTCGGATCGTCCGGCTCCGTTCATCCGTCCCGGCCGGACTTCCGAGGGGAGCGAGGGACCGATCATGCGACGACTCGAACGCGCGGGCCTGCTGGCGGCCGCGACGGCCGCCGCGGCGGGCGCGCTGACCATCGGCGCATGCGCACAGCAGATCTCCGGCACGGCGGAGGTCAACCGGACCGATCTGGCCGCCTACGCCTCGGAGGTCACCTCCTCCTCGGCCGCCGCCTCGTCGTCCCGGGCCGCCGCAGCCGAACGCGCCACCGGATCGGCCTGTGACGCTTTCCTGGCCGCGAACGGCAGCTCCGTGCGGGCGTTCAACGACTACATCGATGCCAGCAACACGAAGGGCCGCGGCGACCCCGATACGAACGGCAAAGCCGACACCGCGGTCACCACGCTGCGCAACAACGCGCGCTCGGTGGACCAGAGCGTGACCAGAGAAGTGCCGTCCGTGGTCGCCACCCCGCTGCGCGCCTACCGCGACGACACCAACGCCTTGGCCGACACGCTCGCCCGCCGCGCCGACACCGACACCCTGAACGCGGCGATCGACCGGTTCAACGCCACCAAGAACACCGCCCTGACCGCCTGCCAGGGGCACGGCACCCGCTGATCGGCGCGGGCGGCCGGCACCAGACGCAGGTTGCGAGTCAGGGCCTCGACCGGCGGAGCCCCGATCCCGCGCGGCACGGCCGGCCCGCGGCGTCGATCACCATCACGCCGAGCGGGTCGCCGAACCGATCCGCGACCGGCGCGCCTTCGGTTCGGACCGCCCGGCACGCAGAACCGGGCGCTGACGATATCGAGCGTGGATTTCCAGTCGCCGAGCCACAGGTGCGGCAGTCACGCTTCCGTCGACGACCAGCACGATGCCGGTGCCGGGCAGCTCCAGCACCCACGGCGGCGGGTTCGTACCGACAGCCTGTCGCCGGCGCCGGCCCTGCGACCATGCCTGCGCGGGCATCCCTTGCGGCCGGGCTCGAAACCCATTGCGACCGTTGGTGACACGCCCAACAGCGTCGGGCTCGCTGCCGTGCTGGACGGCGTCGCCGTGCACGCCGCCGGTGACCGGAGCGGTATCGCCTTCTCATCGGTGAGGAATCCCGCCGTGCGGCTATAGCATCTGGCCGTTTACTGCCACGCGGAACGGGACGATCACATGACCAGCGGCATCCGGGATACTCGTCCACCCGCCCGGAACGGCCGTCGCCGCAGATCGACGGAGTCGGCCGCACCGACGTTCGCCGCGCTGCTGACCGCCGCCGCGGAGCACAATCCCGACGGCGTCGCGGTGGTCTGCGAGGACGGTGAGATCACCTATCGCGACCTCGACGCCCGGTCGTCCCGGCTGGCCCGCACGCTGATCGCGGCGGGTGCGAGGCCCGAAACGGCGGTGGCGGTGGCGGTGGCGCGCTCGCTCGATTCGGTGCTCGCCGTGTGGGCGATCGCGAAGACCGGCGCCGCGTTCGTGCCTATCGATCCGGCACTTCCCCTGTCGCGCATACGTTTCCAGGTCGCCGACAGCGGCGCCGCGCTCGGTCTGACCCGGACCGCACACGCGGCGACGCTGCCGGCCGACGTGCGCTGGTTCGCGCTGGACGACGCCGATTTCATCGCGCAGGTGGCGTCGAACCCCGCAGGTCCGATCGCGTACTTCGAGCGGCCCGCTCGACTTCGCCCCGCCCACACGGCCTACGTGATCTACACATCGGGATCGACCGGACGGCCCAAAGGCGTTGCCGTCACCCATGCCGGGCTCGCCCCGCTGTGCGCCGAACTGGCCGCGCGCCACGCGCTGGACGAAGACGCGCGGGTGCTGCATTTCGCGTCGCCGAGTTTCGACGCCTCGGTGCTGGAGTTGTTGCTCGCGATCTCCCGCGCCGCCACGCTGGTGATCGCCCCGCCGACCCTGTACGGCGGCACGGCGTTGGTGGAATTGCTCGCGCGGCAATCCATTACCCACGCGTTCCTCACCCCGTCCGCGCTGGCCACGATCGAGCCGGACGGATTGCCCGCCCTGCGTTCGGTCATCGTCGGCGGCGAGCCGTGCCCGCCGATGTTGCCGCGGCACTGGGCGGCCGACGACCGGCTGTTTCACAATGCTTACGGCCCAACGGAATCCACCATCGTGGCGACGCTGAGCCCGGCCTTGGGACCGGACGCACCGGTCACGATCGGATCGGCCGTGCCCGGCATGCGCTGCCAGGTCCTCGATCACCGGCTGCGCCCGGTCGGCGTCGGTGTCGTCGGCGAGCTGTATGTGTCCGGGCCGGGAGTGGCCAGGGGTTACCACGGCCGCCCCGGTCTGACCGGGCAGCGGTTTCTCGCCGACCCGTTCGGGCCGCCCGGCTCCCGGATGTACCGCACCGGCGATCTCGTCCGGCGCACGACCTCCGGTGAGCTGGACTATTTCGGCCGCGCCGACGACCAGGTCAAGATCAGGGGCTTCCGGATCGAACTCGGCGAGATCGACGCCATCCTGTCGACCCAGCCCGGCATCCTGCTGGCCGTGACCGTCGACCGCAAGACCGCCACGGGCGAGACCACGCTGGCCTCCTTCGTCCAGCCCGAACCGGGCCATGTCCCTGATCCCGCCACTCTGGCCGACGCGCTGGCCGCGCTGCTGCCGAAATACATGGTGCCCAACACCATCACGGTCGTGGAACGAATCCCGCGCACCCCGACGGGCAAGGCCGATCGGCCCGCCCTGCGCGTGCGCGCCCTGGACGAGCCCGACTATCGGCCCGCCGTCGACCTCGGCGAGGAGACGGTCGCCGAAGTCTTCGCACGCGTGCTGGGCCGGGAGCGGTTCAGCGCCGACGCCGATTTCTTCGCCGCGGGTGGCAACTCGCTGCTGGCGACCCAGGTGGCCGCGCGCCTGAGCGAAACATGGCGGCTGCGCATCCCGCCCCGGCTGGTGTTCGACCATCCGACGGTCGCAGGCCTGGCCCAAGCCATCCGCTCGCAGCAATTCGACACCGCGCGCCCGGTGCTGCGCGCGCGAACCCGGCCGCAGCGCATCCCGCTCTCGCCCGCCCAACTGCGATTCTGGCTGCGCAACCAGTTCGACACCATGTCCTCGGTGGACAACATCGGCTTCGCGCTGCGACTGTCGGAACTGGACATTCCCGCCTTGCGCGCGGCCTTCGCCGATACCGTCGAGCGGCACGAGGCGCTGCGCACCAAGTATCCGGCCGACGCGACCGGCCCGCGGCAGCTGATTCTCGACACCGAGCACGTGGTCGGTGATTTCGCGGTCGAGGAACTGTCCGACGACGCGGTTCCCGACCGGGTGCGCGCGATCCTGCGCCACGGGTTCGACGTGTCGGCCGAGGTGCCGCTGCGCGTGCGGCTGCTGCGCACCCCCACCGAATACGTCCTGGTCTGCGCGCTGCACCACATCTGCGCCGACGGGTCCTCCTTGGCGCCGCTGGCCCGCGATGTGGCGATGGCCTACGCCGCACGCAGCGCGGGCGCCGCACCGGCCTGGCGGCCACCGGATGTGCAGTACGCCGACTACGCCCTGTGGCAGCAGGATCTGCTCGGTTCCCGCGACGACCCCGATTCCCTGCTGTCTCGGCAGCTGGCGTACTGGACCGGCGAGCTGGCCGGTCTGCCCGACGAACTCGATCTGCCCGCCGACCGGCCGCGCCCGCCGGTGGCCACACTGCGCGGCTCGGCCACCCAGCGGTCGGCGCGGGCGAGTCTGCACCGCGACCTGCTCACCGTCGCGCGCGCCCACCGGTCGACGCTGTTCATGGTGATGCGCTCGGCGCTCGCCGTGCTGCTGGCGCGCCTGTCCGGAAGCCACGACATCGCGATCGGCGTGCCGATGACCAACCGGGCCGAGCCCGCGCTCGCGGACGTCGTCGGCATGTTCGTCAACACCACCGTCTCCCGCACCAGGATCGAGCCCGCGGAGACTTTCACCGAGCTGCTGCGCCGCACCAGGGAACGGGACCTGGTCAACTTCGCTCACTCCGAGGTGCCGTTCGAGCACGTGGTCGACGCGGTCGACCCGACCCGCTCGCCCGGACGCCACCCGCTCTACCAGGTCGGCTTCGCGTTCCAGAACTTCACGCAGGCCACCCTCGACCTGTCGGGGCCGAGCGTGTCGTTCCTCGACGTGGACGCCGACACGGCGAAAACCGATCTGCACATCGGTGTGGTCGACACCCGCGACGACGACGGCGAGCCGGGCGAGATCATCATCCGATTCGGCTACAGCACCGACCTGTTCGACGAGCACACGGTGCAGCGCTTCCTCGACGGTTATATCCGCATCCTGCACCGGGTCGCGGCCGAGCCCGATGCCGTGGTGGGCGACATCGACATCATGGATCCGGTCGAGCACAAGCGGATCCGGTCCTGGGGCACTGGGCCGGAACACAGCGTGCAAGCCGAGCCGCTCACCGCCGCGACGGCGCGGCAAGCCGCGGCGACGCCCGACGCGATCGCCGTGGTCTGCGGGTCCGAGACCATCACCTACGCGCGGCTGGTCGAGCGGTCCGCGCGGCTGGCTCGCTGGCTGATCGAACAGGGCGTCGGCGCGGAGACCGTCGTCGCCGTGGCGATGCGGCGATCGATCCAGCAGGTCGTGGCGCTGCACGCGATCGTGGCGGCGGGCGCGGCCTGGGTGCCGATCGATCCCGGCCATCCGGCCGAGCGCATCCGGCACGTGCTCGAGTCCGCACAGCCGCGGTGCGTGCTGACCACCGCCGAAGACGACTTCACGGCCGTCGCGGCGTACGACGTCGACGCCATGGACCTCGACCGTTTCGGCGCGGAACCCGTGCTCGACGCCGAGCGGCTGACGCCGTGGCACGCCGACCACCCCGCGTATCTCATCTACACCTCCGGCTCGACCGGCCGCCCCAAGGGCGTGGCGATCAGTCATCGGGCGATCGTGCACCAGCTCGCCTGGATGCAGGCGGAATACGGCGTCGACGCCACCGACGTCTATCTGCACAAGACCCCCGCGACCTTCGACGTGTCGTTGTGGGGCTATTTCCTGCCGTTGCGCGCGGGCGCACGGCTGGTGCTGGCCGGGCCGGACGAGCATCGCGATCCGGCGGCGCTCGGGCGGCTGATCGCCGCACACCGGGTGACGCTCACCGATTTCGTTCCCGCGATGCTCACCGTGTTCGCCCAGCAGGCGACCGCAGACGAATTGTCCTCGTTGCGAGCCGTTTTCGTCATCGGTGAGGCGTTGCCCCCGGAGACCGCCCGCGCCTTCGCGACGGTGTCCGGGGCCGAGTTGCACAATCTGTACGGTCCGACCGAAGCCGCGGTGAGCATCACGCGGCACGCCGTCTCGGCCGCCGACCGCACCGCGGCCAGCGTTTCCATCGGTGTGCCGGAATGGAATTCACGCTGCCACGTGCTCGACGACCGTTTGCGGCCGGTCCCGGTGGGCGTGGCGGGCGAGCTGTATCTGGGTGGCGTTCAGCTGGCCCGCGGCTACCACGGCGCCCCCGGGCTGACCGCGGCCCGGTTCATCGCCGATCCGCTGCACCCGGGGGGACGGATGTACCGGACCGGTGACCTGGTGCGATGGAATCGCGCCGGCACCCTGGACTACCTGGGCCGCACGGACTTCCAGGTGAAGGTGCGCGGCCATCGCATCGAACTCGGCGAGATCGAAGCGGCCTTGCTGGCCGACCCGGCGGTGGGCCGGGCCGCGGTGGTGGTCAGGGGCTCCGACGCCGGGGACCGGCTGGTCGGCTATGTCGTCGCCGCGCCGGGGGCCACCGTCGACCCGGACGCGGTGCGGCAGTCGGTCGCGCGGGTGCTACCCGGCTACATGGTGCCTTCGGCGGTGCTCGCGCTCGACGCATTCCCGGTGAACACCAGCGGCAAACTCGATCGCGCCGCGCTGCCCCAGCCGGTGTTCGCCGCCCGCACCGGCGCGCGTCCCGGCACCGCGTTGGAGCGCGCGATCGCGGAAGTCTTCGCCGACGTGCTCGCGGTGTCCCCGATCGGGGTGGCCGACGACTTCTTCGAACTCGGCGGGTCGTCGCTGCTCGCCTTCACGTTGCACCAGCGGTTGTCGAAGCGGCTCGGCCGGGACGTGCCGATGTCGGCGATCCTCGCGGCCCCGACCGTCGGCGGCCTCGCGGCCCGGCTGGCAGGCGGGTCCGCGCCCACGGCCGCGACACCGGAACGCGACGCCGTGCTGGAGCCGGAAATCGGCATCGGCGGATGCGAACCGGCGCACACCGGTCCGCCGCAGGAGATCCTGCTGACCGGCGCGACCGGTTTTCTCGGCGTCCACCTGCTGCAAGCGCTGCTGGATCGCACCGAGGCCCGGGTGTGGTGCGTGGTGCGCGCCGCCGACGCCGAGGAGGGCATCGACCGCATCCTGGGCGCGCTGAGCCACTACCGGCTGTCGGGGACCACCGCCGCCGAGCGGATCGTCGTGGTCGCGGGCGATCTCACCGCGCCGCATCTCGGCCTGGACCCCGCCGACTACGAACGCTTGGCCGACAGCATCGACGCGATCTACCACAACGGCGCGCGCGTCAATCACGTCGACCCGTACGCGCGGCTGCGGCAAGCCAACGTCGAGGGCACCCGCGAGTTGTTGCGGCTGGCGACGACGCGGCGGGTCAAGCCGTTCCATCTGGTCTCCACCATGGGCGCGGCCGTCGCCGCGACGCCGGATTCGCCGGTGGTCACCGAGGATGTCCGCCTGCGCGCGGGGCAGGTGCCCGGCAACGGCTACCTCGCGTCCAAATGGGCGGCCGAGGAACTGGTCCGCCAGGCAGGCGAGCGGGGCGTGCCCATCGCCATCTACCGGCCTGGCACCATCTGCGGGTGCCCGGACATCGGCGTGAACAGCCCGCAGGATTCGCTGTGGAACATGGTGCGAGCCGCCGCGATGCTCGGCATGGCGCCCGACGTGGGCGACGCGACCGTCTCCTTGGTGCCGGTGAGCTACGTGGCGGGCGCCATCGCGGAGATCTCCGTTCGCCCGCGCTCGGAAACCGTGTATCACCTGGTCAATCGGGCTCCGGTACCGGTCGGGGAGATTCTCGCGAGTCTGCGCGCGCACGGGTTGCCGGTGGCGACGATGCCGGAGGACGCGGTGCGCGCGGGCCTGGCCAGGGAAGCGCGGCGGCGGGACGCGCTCGGCGACGATTCGCTGGTGCGCGCGGCCATGCTGAGCCACAACTTCGCCGAACTCGCCGGTCATCTCGACTGGGCCGACGAGCACACCCGCGCCGCGCTCGCGGACGCGGGCCTGGACTGCCCCACAGTGGACCGGACGGTGGTGGACACCTTCGTGCGGGAGTTCATCGCGTCGGGCTTCCTGCCCCGGGATTGAGGTTCCTCAGTACCCCGGCGGCACGGTGGCGCGCTCGGCGGGCTGTTCGGTGCGCCTGCGGGCCCGCACCTGCTCCAGCACGATCAAACCCACCCCCACCAGCAGGAAGACGACCGTGATGATCGCGGCGACCACCGAGAGCCGACCGAGTCCCAAGCCCGCGAGCACCGCGGCGGCTATCGCGCCAGCCGCGGCGACCAGCAGCAACCCGTAACCCGGCCAGTTCCTGGCGTCGGCCAACGTCGCTCCCGGCGGCGGCGCGGAGTCGCGCGCGATATCCGGGGCGTCATCGATCGGGGGTATCTCCCATGGGCCCTCGTCCGCTGTCACTGCTGTTCCTCCCGCCGCGATACCGGCCGTCGTTCCGGTTCCTGATGCGGAAGGGATGCCCGGATCGCCTGCGCCGAAACGCGAGCGCGTCCGTGTTTCAGTTGTAGGACTTGGTGACTCCGTCGAGCAGGCGCTCCAGGGTGTCGTAGGTCGGGGTGGCGACGACGTCCAGCAGATCGGGGGCCACCTGGACGTTGTGTTCGGCGACGACCTTCGCGAACTGGGCGCCGTCGTTGGTGCGGAAGCCGTGCTCGGCGGCCAGCCGCTGCAACTCCGGATCGGTGGACAGCAGCCGACCGAGCCGGTCACCCGTCGCGCCGAACGGCACCAGCGTGTGCCGGGACAACACCGTCGGTGACGGGTACAGCAGCGTCATCCCTGGCTTGATCTGGCCGCGCACGGTCGCCTCGACATACTGCGCCTCGTAGATCCAGGCCAACGGCGTGGGACCCATCCCCGTGGCGAGGTAGTTGTTGAACGGGCCTTCCGTGGTGTTCTCGGTGTAACCCTGGCCCACGAACAGTCGCGACACGGCGGGCAGGACGGCCTGCTCGGCGTTGGGCCCCTGCACGATCGTGTTGTTGTTCGCGACGTAGCTCGCCGCGGCCAGGTACATGGCGGCGGAGTTGGAGCTGCGCGGGTCGGTGGTGGAGATCAGGATGTTCTTGCGCACCGGATAGGCGGCGTTGTCGGGCAGTTCGTCCCAGCGGGTGCCGTTGCGAACCAGCTCCAGGTAGCGGCGCAGATCCAGGGTGGGCACCTGGCCGGGGCGCACCGCTCCCGCCCGGGTGAGCAGATCGGTGATCGGGGTGAACGTCGCGATGGCCATCGGCGAGGAGAACGGCGTGTACTTCGCGGTCACGTTGCGCTGCCGTTGAATTCGCTCGGCCGCCTGCTCACTGGACGGGAAGGCGAAATCGAATCTCGTGAGATCGATGGACGTGGCGATCTGCCGCGATCCGGCGGGCTCGGCCTCGACGCGCACACCGTTGCGCGCGAGCGCGTCGACCACTTCGGGATCTTGGAAGAACGGCATCTTCTCCGAGCCGACCACACCGTGGACGACCGTGAGCGGCGCGGCGGGCACGGCGGCGGGCGTCTCGGGAGTGGGTTGGCGCGTGGCGAAAACCACGGCGAGAACCGTCAGGATGACGACGGCTCCCAGCGCGTACGGAGCGAAACGCTTCTTCGAGGTCCACAACTCGCGGAACTCCGACAGTTTTCCCGGAGTGGAGGCCTGCGGTTCCTGGTCCAGCGGGACCGTGGCGGGTTGCACTTCCGCCTCCGGCGACTTCTCCAATTCCCGCCGCACCACCCGCTCGATCAGAATCGGAACGAATTGCCGCACCGGGCGGCCCGCGAACTTCTGCCGCGCCGCACCGACGGCGCTCTCGATATGCTCGGGAGAATATGTCTCGGTGTAGTTTTCGACCAGCCGCTCCGTCATCTGACGGATCGCCTGTTCCTCACGGACGGTATCGACAACCACCACAATCTCCTCGGCGTCGGGGGTAGCGCGGCAGCGTCTCCGGCCTGCACCGCGCCGGCCAACACTAGCCCCATCGTTCGGCTGCCGACATACGTCCGGATTTCCCACAGGTGAACGATTTCCGCTGCGGCGGTGGGCTTCTCACATCGGGCCCCGAGCCCGTACGCCCAGCTCACGGGCCCGCGAGCCACTCTCGCGCCGCACCCGCGGGAACCTGCCGACGCCCCGTTCGGACTCCAGCCCGCCATGGAGAATTCAATGGGCAATATCCGAGCCGCCACCACGTGTTGTACTCCCGTTTCCCACCGCCGCCGGACCGGGACCCCGCACTCGTCGCGAAGCTCAGGAGTTACTTGCGGGTAGCACAAAGCGGGAACTTGACGATATCGTCAGCATGTTGCCGTCGAAAGGAGCGTTATGTCTCGCGTCGCTGTGGTCACCGGTGCGTCGTCCGGAATCGGGAAGGCCACCGCAGCCGCGCTGGCCGGGCGTGGGTATCGCGTGATCGGCACCAGCCGCAATCCCGATTCCATCGGTTCGGACGCCGTGCTGCCGGGGGTCGAGTACCGGGCGCTGGATCTCACCGATCCGGCGTCGATCGAGACGTTCGCGGCCGGTCTGGACCACGTCGATGTGCTGGTGAACAACGCGGGCGAGAGCCAGGCGGGTCCGCTGGCCGAGCTGCCCACCGACGCCGTCGAGCGACTGTTCCAGCTGAACGTGCTCGGCCCGGTCGCCCTGACCGGAGCGGTGCTGCCCGGCATGCGGGAACGCCGGTACGGCCGCGTCGTCATGGTCGGCTCGATGCTCGCCAGCTTCCCGATGCCCTACCGGTCCTCCTACGTCGCCACCAAGGCGGCACTGCGCGGCTTCGCGGTCGCCGCCCGCTTCGAGGAATCCCCCTTCGGCGTCTGGATCACCGCCGTCGAACCCGGCCAGATCGACACCGGCCTCCGCGAACGCCGCACCAAATACCTCACCGAAGGTTCCCCCCACACCGCCGATTTCACGACCTTCATGGCGAAACTCGATGAGAACCAGTCAAAGGGAATCACCCCCGAAAAGGTAGCCACCACGATCGTCAAGGCGATCGAAGCCGACCGCCCCAAACCCCTCTACGCGGTAGGAAGCAACGCCCCCGCCATGTTCACCCTCCGCCGCCTACTGCCCCGCACCGTCATGGAACGCATCATCGCCCGCGCCCACGGACTTTCGCGCTGAAGAAGCGACAGTCGCCGACACGACGGCTCGCATACTGTCTTCCTGTGCCCGTCAGCCGAACGAGCTGACCCAGCCGGTCACGCACGTGGGAGCGTCCAGCCGGCGTGCAAGAGCAGCGCTACTGTTCGACGCCCCGATCGTTGGAGGTTGTCAACTCTCACTCTTCCTCGTCGGACCCCAAACGCGACGGGGCGTCCTTTGGCGGGACGGGCGCAGCGGAGACGGGCGCGCCTAACCCGATGGTTTCCAGCGCTTCGTGCAGATGGTCGCGCAGAACCTCCTTCGCGGCAGAAAGCGCCTGCTGATATGCGAGCTGTGCGGCCGCGCCACCGGCGGCCCCCGCCCGGTGATATCCGCCCCACCACTCGACCACGCGATATTCGCCGTCTGTCGGGTCGATGCGTACCACCCAGTACGTTCGACCTTGTTTGCGAACCGTCCAGTAAGTGCCGTCCGCGGTGTAGTTCCGATAGCCACTAGGCCGTGGTTTCGACGCCATGTTCCCATTTTTCCCGCAATAGTGCTGTCCCCGTGCAGAATTCGCGGACTCACCGTCTTCTCGAATCGCGGGACGGTCCATGCGTGGGATCGACAGGTCGAGGTGCAGTGTCCGGCAATACCCTGCTTTAACTGCACCTACAGTGCAGAAGGCGGGCCGTCTTCTTCCTTGATGCGCTGGCGAATCGCCTCCACCGTGCGATCCTGAGGAATCCGCTCTGGCCACAGAATCGCTACAACGAGAACGACCAACGGCAGGCCGATTGCGATAGCGAACCCGACGATGATCCAAGTGTCCGCGCTCATCCCGGGTACCGCCTGCCACGGTTGGCCCAATAGGCGCGGCCGCGTGGAGTGATCGACCAGCGCGCTGCATGTGGTGAGACCATGATCAGTCCGCGCGATTCCAGTTGTCCTATCGCCCGGCGGGCACTCCACGCGGTTAGCTGGGCTTGCTCGGTGATCTGCCCGGCGGTCAACATGCCGCCAGGTGCGAGTACCGCCAGAACAGCCGCCTCCGCAATCGTGTTCCCCATACGTCTCCCCTTGTCGTGTGAAGTGCGTCCGACGCCGAGGAAGTCGATCGGTCTCGCGGTGCGTCTCGGGCCGGGGCTCTTCAAGACTCACCGCCGCACAGCCGGGCCGTTATGTCTTCACGGCTACAGCCGTATACGGCTTCGCCTACGATCGAGCCATGCGCGGTAGCGCCAACGAACCGGACCCACAAGCGGCTGTTCTCGGTGCCCGGCTGCGTGCAGCCCGAGAAGCAGCAGGGCTATCGCTATCCGAACTAGCCGCCAAGATTCCGTACAGCAAAGCCGCACTCGGCCACTACGAGACCGGGCGTAGGACCGCTTCGTCCGAGGTCGTCACCTGGTACGAGCGCGCCTGCGGCGGATTCACCGACCCTGTCACCGCGATGTCGGTTCTCGGCAGGGCCGACGTCGATCGTCGCTCCTTCCTGCGTGATTCGGCGTATTCCGCTGCGCTGACCGCCACGGCGCTCACCGCTCTCTCGGACGCGGCGAGACTCGTGCACGTCACCGATGACACTCGGGTGGGTATGGCCGAGGTCGAAGCCGTACAGGGCGTGACGGACGCCTTTCTCCGATTGGATGAGGTTCGCGGGGGCAATGTGGGACGTTCCGCGGTGGCGGAGTTTTTGGCGACCGACGTAGCCGCACTGCTAAGGTCGCGCTTCGCCAGCGCCGAGGTGCGTGCGCAGGCGTTCAGCGCCGCGTCGGAGTTGGCCTACATGGCGGGCTTCAAGGCCCACGACGCAGGGCAGGACGCACTCGGGCAACGCTACTTCCTGTCCGCCCTTCGTCTGGCCGAAGAATCCGGAACGCCGGGCCAAGACGGATTCGCCTTCCGCATCCTGGCATTGCACGCCAGCGACGTACATCAACCCCAGAACAGTGTCCCGCTCGCGGAACGCGCGGTGCTGAGCGCACGCGGCAAGGTCAGCCCCGACACGATGGCCCTGTTCGAGGTCGCCTTGGCACGGTGCTACGCCGAAACGGGCGACAAGGTCCAGGCCGTCAAGGCGCTTCGCCGAGCCGAGCCATGGATCATGCCCGAGGCGACGACGGAGATTCCTCGATGGGCCGCGCTGTTCTGTCCGAACAAAGCGAGCGTGACCCGGCAGACCGCGAAAACGTTCCTCGCGATCGGCGACTTGGCCGAAGCCGAGCGCTATCAATATATGAGCGCGACAATCTGGCATCCCAGAACACATACGCGGATTCACGCGATCAGCCTGGCCGAAACCGGACTCATCCGCTGGCGCATGGGCAACCACGAGGACGCGGCCGAACTCTGGCGCACCGCGCTCCCCACATTGACCTCCGTCGGTTCGGAGCGGGGGTCGAAGCTGCTGCGCCGTATACGCAAAGCTGCCCCCGAACTGGTCGATCACACCTGACCTGACCCCAAGTACGCGACTCCAGCCAGCTTCTATCGGCGTGCAGATCGGCCGGTTGATCCTGGCTCATGGCGAGGCGGTTGGCCGCTCAGAATTTGCTCCGGAGAAACCGCCTTCTGGAAGTGCCATCAGAGTTGGACGCCGAGCCACGAGGCGAATCCGGTGAGGCCGTTGGTCTGCCTGCGCTGTGCTGCCGCGATGCCGTAGACCGTTTCCCGGACCGAGGGATGCAATCGGGTCTGTTGTGGAGCGACGCGGCGGGCACGGTTCAGGGCGTCGAGCGCCTGGTCCGGCTTGCCGATCATCAGCCACGCGCGGCTCACGTCCTGCCAGTGGTGCCCGGCTCTGGGTGGTGCGATCTTTTTGGGGAGCACGAGGGCTGAGCCTTCGTGCGCCGCTTTGCCGGGGTTACCGGCTTCGAGAGCGACGGCAGCGGAATGGATACCGACGTTGGCAGGGCCGAAAAGGGTTCCGTACAGGTCGGATTCACCGCGCATTCGCGGGGCGAGACGCCGTGCATGTTCAATGTGCTCGGCGGCGATATCCGGGCGGATACCCCGGGCGGCAACGATCGCGCCGCACAGATGCCCGTAACCGCGCACCGCATCAGCGGCTTCGCCATCCCCTTCGATCTCGTCGAGCGCTTGCTCCACCAGTCCGAGCCCGGTGTCGTTGGAGTGGTGGTACATGAGGATTCGCGCGCGCTTGATTTTGGCTTGCGCCGCGTAGAGCGGATCGTCAGCCGATGCGGCGGCCCATTCGAGCCGATCGAGTGCGGTCGGTGCCAGGTGTATGAATCCGAATCGCCGACAGAGCCGTTCGGTAGTCACATAAGCGGCGCACAACAGGGAGAACACCGCTCCACGATCTCCGTTGGCAGCGTTATGCAGTGCCCCATACAGTCGTCGCAGCAGGTCCGGCATACGTGCGAGCGCGACCCGGCCCTTGTCGTTCCGATACGCGAGGTCTACGGCGGCGATCTCAGCGGCGAGTGCGGCCAGCGACGTCGGCTCGACAGGGCGCACATACGCACCTTCGGCGAGCACAGCTCGCAATTCAGCCAGACCTTCCAGCGGCCCGTCCTTCTCGATGAGATCGCGGTAGGGGATACCGGTCAGCCGTTCGGGTTCCACACGCAGCACTCGCGCGGCAGCGGCCAGAAACGCCGGACTCGCTGGTTCGCGTCCCTGCTCGACCGCCTTGACCATGGCCAGGCTGTAGTTGGCTCGGTCGGCCAGTTGGCGCTGGCTCAGGCCCGCGAGTTTCCGCTCGGCCGCGATCGCCTGTCCGGCATGGGTCGAAAGGCTCATACTCCCAGGGTAAAAGGCTATTCCAGACCTGGCCCTTGGAAGCATGAAGATTCAAGAGGCTTTTCGCCAACACCCGGTATCGGGGTGATGGCGATCGACCCCTCGATACCGGGTGTGACCAAACCGGAACCAGGAGGGGCTAGTGACGGAACAACAGGTACCAAGGCGGGCTGTGGCTCTGCTCCACAGCGACCACGATCCAACAGAGTTCGAAGCGTTGGTGCAGCGGCGCGGGCTGAGAATCGTCTACACCGTGCACACCGACGTGCACGCGGTATTGGCGGCGCTGATCGCGGTCCAGTACACGCTGGAACACATGGCCGACGCGGTGGTCATCCCGCACCTCGGCGTACTGGAATCCGATACGCCCTGGTGGGCCGTCACCGAGATGGCCGACCTCATCACCGGCACGCGGGAATACCCGCTGGGTTCAGCGCTGCCGACAACGGCGCGGTGGGCGCCGTGATCGCACTGGGTTTCATCATCGCTGTCGGCCTGCCGCTGGTCGTGCTGGCATTCGCCATCCTCTGGCCCGAACGCATCCCCAAAGATCGCACGGTGAACGCGATACGCCAACGCATCGAAGGCGAAGACCGCTCGCAGAACAAGCCCTAACCGCCTGGTGTCGGGCGGTCTGCAGGAACGTACGTCCAGTCTGCTCACCACGCCGGGCATGAGCACGTCTCTGGGGCACTGGAAGATTCCGCGAATCGGTGGAACCAGTCGGCGCTTCGATGCGTCAAATCCTGTGTCACCACGGTTCTCAGCGGTGCACAACACCGGGGGACATCGAAGTGGGGGCATCTCAACAGATCTTTTCGGGGTGGAGAAACTATGAAGATTCGCAAGTCTGCGGTGGCGGCTCTCGCCGTCGGCGCGTTCACAGCGGCGGGGATGATCACGAACCCGGCCACTGCTGCCGCGGAGTCGGGGGCGTGTGCCGGGAACTTCCATGTGATCAGGGCCGTGAACGGGTACATCGAATGGGGGCTGACATCCCAGTGCACCGGTGACGACTGGCACCCGCACAAGGTCACCGTGCAGCTCGAGACTCAGGTCGGCGACTCGTGGGTGCAGGTGATACGCAGGAGCAATCCCGCTTTCGATGAAGGGAAGCAGGTGGTTGTCCTGCAGTATCACAACGATCGATGCAGGACGAACACCACCAACAGATACCGGGCGAAGGGCTGGATCAGCGCCGGAAAGCACGCAACCTCCGGGACGTCGGAGGTGGCCTCGCTGCCCTGCGGCGATGTGGCGGGCAGCTTATAACGCGGCTAGTTCGATGCGATCGGGTGATCCGCCGTACGGTCACCCGATCGCCACCATTGCAGGGGAAGCCGACGCACAACAGAAGCAGCCCGTGCGCGTCACTGTTACGTTGATCGGGGCCGATCGCCGAGTCCTAATCGATCTTTTCCGTGTCCACCACCGCGATCCAAAGGAGCACAGCCGACGATGTCACCGAGCGAGCGCACTACCGACCGTGTCCTGGCCGTGTGGGCGCCACCGGAATTCGTGTCCGACGGCAGCAACGGGATTCTGAGTTGGGCTGGACCGGCGCTCCGTACGCCCACCGGGTTGCGGCTGTCCCTCACGGCGGAAGCGGTCGGCGAGGCCGCGCCGTCGTTGCTCAACTACCGCGTCGGAGCGTCGGCGCTGGTTAATGGTGTGTCCACCGAGGTGGGCTGGGGCAGCATCTCGTCCGACACCCACGCCCATACGAACTTCACCTTGCCCGACCTCGACCCGGATACTACACCGGTCGATATCGAGCTGACCATCGATGACGTCACCACCGACGGTCCCTGGATGAGGCGGCTGTATTGGCCGAACGACACCGTCTACTCAGCACCGCTGGGCGATCCACGAGGTCGATTGGCCATGCTGACCGATCCAGTTTTCGTCACCGACGATGAAGGCCCGATCGAGGCGTGGATCGGACCGGTCACGATCGACCCCAACGGAATCGAGTTCCTCTACACCGCCACCACGCGCGACGAACACGCACCATCGATCTGGGACTACGAGGTCGACGCCGTTCTGCGCGCCAATTTCGGGAACTCAGAGGTGGTAGCCGGTGAATCGACTTCGGCGACGCGAACTACCAGAACCTTCCAGGCTCCGATTCCTGACGACATCGCCGACACACCCTGGGATTTCGAGTTGATCATTACCGACCACACGGCAGGACTGACCTGGTCGACCGAGTTCTCGTGGGCGGGGCCGACGTCCTAGCGCTCGCACTGTGGGCTCCTTGACAGAGCTCGGCACAGTACCGCGAACCAAGGAACACTCGGTGGTCGAAAGCGACTGTCCAACCTCGTACGCGATTTTCCGACTCGGGATGGTCCACCTGACTGCGCCCGCATGGATCCGCGCAGTTTCCGCGCCGAGCTGCTGACAGCGAGTTCTGAGGCGGTACAGCGGTGCACCTGTGACGTTCGAGAGCCGCGCCGGTAGGCAACTGCGTGATCATGGCCTGGACGGGTCGCGGAAGCGATGAACGGCGGCGTGCTGGCTGGCGGGGCGCGGGAACACAATGCAGGTCGCCACACAGCAGGTGCCGGCGGCCGAAGGTCGTACCGAATCTTCGCACCGCCCGACGCTTGGTCGGTTAGCCTAGCGTCGCGAAGAATGCCGACATGCCTAAATGAGCAGTGAGGTGTAGATGTCTACGACTATACCGCCAACCGAGCAGCGAGAGCAGCTCGCACAGCAGCGACGAACGGTGGATTTCGATACCTACGACGTGACCGTTGAGGAACTTCTGCGGCGTGTCGGTAAGCACAGAATTGATATTGCGCCGGTCTACCAGCGGCAATTTAGGTGGGACAAGTCGCGGCAGGCTAGGTTAGTCGAATCCATCCTCCTGGGAATTCCAGTTCCTCCGCTATTCATGGCCACTAACACCGTTAGTGGTGAGCAGAATCGCTGGGAAGTGGTTGATGGGGTCCAGAGACTGCTAACGCTTGTCAATTTTGCGGGGGACGCTTCAACAAGGCAGACGGCAAATTTGGATGATGAGCCACTTCGTCTTGTGGATATGGAAAAACTAACGACTTTCGAGGGATTCTCGTTCGACGAGTTACCTACGGACATCCAGACGACCTTCGAGGACAGGCCGCTTAAGGTCATCATTCTTAATGATAAGAGTGAACTTCAAGTTCGTTACGATCTGTTTGAGAGGCTCAACACTGGCGGCATTGCTCTTACTGACCAAGAGATCCGCGAATGCGTATACAGGGGCGAGTTTGTAGATCTTCTTGGCCACTTGGCGCAAAGTGGCGACTTCAATACTGTGGTTAGGATTCCAGCGCCTCGCCAAAAAGATGGAACGCGCGAAGATTTCGTTCTGCGCTTCTTTGCCTTTCTTGAGCAATATCAATCGTTCGATCATTCGGTGCAGGGCTTTCTTAATGACTATATCGCCTCCGTGTATCGCGAGCCCGATATTGATAGAAGAGAAACTATTTTCAATCAGACTTTCGAGTACTTGGCTCGATGCTTCCCCGAGGGACTGAAGTCTCGGAAGGGGCAGACCCCCGTCAACCTCTTCGAGGCCGTGTCGGTTGGTGCCGCGCTGGCGCTCGCTGAGAACCCGTCGATCCCCGTCAGTGACACTAGCTGGGTGGCGTCAGACGATCTTCGCATGCTCGTAACCGGAGCTACGAATAGTAGGCCAAGGGTTCGTGATCGCATTCTTTTTGCCAAGGGGAAATTCCTTGGCTAGTTCTCCACTGTTTGATCGTTCGCCGCTTGAGCAAGATTTTAGGCAGCGTATCGATGTGGCGCGCAAGATTCTCGATGCCACGGATTATTCACCTGGCGGTGTGGCAGAGGGGGCGATGATTGACATATCCCGTGAATCGCGAGGGCTGTGTATCGTACTCCTATACGCGGCGTATGAGAATCTCCTGAAAGGCACTTCTCGCGCCATTCTTGAAGCTGCTATTAGATGCAAGGTTGGGAACAGGAGGTTAAGGCCTGAATTTCAGGTGTTCGCCGTATACTCCAAACTTCATTCTATTACGGACAAGTCGTCTAACTCCGTCTGGAAAGGTGATGGTAGGAAGGTCATTGACCTTCTTCAAGATTCATCCTCCTGCTCTATTAATGCGGACACATTCCCCAACGACGGCAGCCATATGAAATCCGCGCAGGTGGCGACTCTGTGTCAATCTTACGGTTTAGGGCATCCCGCGCCTATTCTGGGAGAGGCATGGGGGCGAATCGACACTATCGTTTCTGAGCGAAACGGTATCGCCCATGGGAAACGTACGCCCGAGGAGATCGGCCGAAACTACTCCATCGGTGATCTAAGACCGTGTCTTACGTGGTTGTGATTCGTTCACGTTGTGCCGGAATCCGCTGTGCTGCATGATGTTCGACTCGTGGTCGATGAGTTGTCGAAACG